>JBHEOU010000001.1:0-31046 GCA_046260645.1 Bacteroidales bacterium
GTTATCATAATTAATATATCATTGAAACAGGTTAAAATGAAACAGGAACTATTAGAATAAAAAAAAAATTTCTCAGGAGAGACCGGGAAGAATGATAAGGAGCAATAAAACTACTTTTTTCAGATTTTCCTTCAGGGTTTTATAGGCGGCGGCTTTATGGTTTTTAACTGTATAGACTGAGATTTTTAATTTTTCAGCAATTTCCTGATTCTTATACCCTTCAAGCTGAAGAAACAGAATTTCTCTTGCTCGTGGTGGCAATATATCCAACAACTTCAAAACCATACGCTGAGTTTCCCGCTCTATATAGTTCTTAACAAAAAAGTCTTCAGAACCAGGATCTGTTACTATGTTTTCCAGATATCTTTTTCTTACTGTTTCATGCTCCAAAGCATTGAGGGCCTTATTTCTGGCGGTTTGATATAAATAGCATTTCAACAGGTGAAGGTTTGAAAAACTGACATTTCTTTCCCAAACACAAATAAAAACGTCCTGGGCAATGTCTTTTGCTTCATCGGGATCATGTACAAACTTCTGAATGAATATGCAAATGCTTTTATAGTAAGTATCGAAAACACTTTTCAGAGTAATTTCTTCCCCATTAACCAATTGAAGGTGATATTGATTTCTTCTATCCATTAACCTTTTACTAACATAAATTGGAAGCTGAGAAAAACATATACTGTGTTAAGGTATGAAAAATAATGGCGGTCTTTATGGTTTCTTTTCGCTCCGGAACTGTTTTAGTATTAAATATAAAATTAATGGTTGCAAGTGTAACCTGAAAACTTCCACAAAATGGTGAACAAAATACTTATGCTCCTTTTACTGGCAGTTATGTCTGTCAGAGTCTTTGCCCAGGAGGCAAAAACTATTGACTATAAATCATTTGATATTACAAAAGTTGGCCAGAATGTGCCTGATTTTTCCTTTATAACTATTGACGGTAAGAAATATCAGATGTCTGAGTTAAAGGGAAGGACTGTCCTTCTGGTTTTCTTTGCAACATGGTGCTCACCCTGTATGAAAGAATTACCGTAGTCAAAGCATCGGGAGCCATCCCTCTTGGGAATGAGTAAGGAGCAAAGCGACCTGTATCAAATCTGCTCGAATATTATTGAAGTGCTGCATTGCTGAAAACAGGGGAAAAATTATATTTGAAGGTTGTAAAACATTGATGAGAAGATGCCAGACAAAAAGAACAGCCACGAGGCTTATTTCAGAGAATTCCGCAGGAATATTGTGGGTATTGACCAGGAGTACACCACGCCTTACGGCATACAGAAGATAATCTACTGCGACTGGATAGCCAGCGGAAGGATGTACGGGCCCATAGAAAGGAAGATGGCCGACACGTTCGGCCCTTTTGTGGGAAACACCCATACCGAAACCTCCGAGACCGGCTCAATAATGACCTGGGCCTATCACCACGCACAGGAGATAATAAAAAAACATGTCAATGCTGGTCCGGATGATGTTCTGATAGCCGCAGGGGCCGGCATGACGGCAGTGATAAACAAGTTCCAGAGGATACTCGGACTGAAGGGATGCAGCTATCCGAAAACAGCACGCTGCCTCAGCGACATTGAGCGTCCGGTTGTCTTTATCACCCATATAGAGCACCATTCAAACCAGACCTCATGGTACGAGACCCTTGCTGATGTGGTGATGATTGAGCCCGGCAAGGACCTGACCGTTGACCCTGACAACCTGCAGAAGGCCCTGGACAAATACAGGGACCGCAAGTTCAAGATAGGATCCTTCTCTGCCTGCTCCAATGTCACGGGGGTTTTCACTCCGTACCACCAGCTGTCACGTATCATGCATGAGAACGGGGGAATCTGTTTCATTGACTTTGCTGCTTCGGCCCCGTATGTTGATATCGACATGCATCCCGCGGAAGCCATAGAGAAGCTTGATGCCATCTTCTTCTCGCCGCATAAGTTCCTTGGCGGACCAGGCTCGTCAGGCATTATGGTCTTCGACAAATCGCTCTACAAGACAACAGTGCCGGACCAGCCCGGCGGTGGCACCGTAGATTGGACCAACCCATGGGGTGAATACAAGTATGTTGACAGCATAGAATCAAGGGAGGATGGTGGTACGCCCGGCTTCCTCCAGATGATAAGGGCAGCTCTGGCCATCGGGCTGAAGGAGATGATGGGAATTGAGAATATAGGTGCCAGGGAGGATGAGCTGGTTGCAAGAGCCCTCGAGGGGCTCTCGGCGATACCCGGCCTTCACATATTGGCACCGGAGGTCAGGCATCGCCTCGGAGCAATCTCCTTTTACATGGATGACCTCCATTACAACCTGGTGGTCAAACTGCTCAGTGACAGGTACGGGATACAGGTAAGGGGCGGATGCGCCTGCGCAGGAACCTACGGCCATTTCCTCCTCCATGTGACCTATGACCACAGCCATCGTATCACTGAGATGATCAACAACGGAGACCTTTCAGAGAAACCCGGATGGGTAAGACTCTCGCTGCATCCCTCCATGACAGACGAAGAGCTCGAAACGGTGATAAGGGCCCTCGGTGAGATAAGGGAAAACGGAGAAGCATGGAGCGCGGACTATAATTATAACAGGAGAACAAACGAGTTCATTCACAAGGATGATAAGGGCGCAGGCAAAGAAAGAGTAATGTCATGGTTTAATCTTCAGAGCCTATAGGGATGAGAGTAACGGAGGTAAAAACTGAGGCACATAAAAAGGAGTTCATCAACTTCCCCAAGAGACTGTACAGGGAAGACCCATACTGGGTGCCTCCTCTCGACAGTGAGGCCGAAGCTGTCTTTGACCCTGCCAGAAATGCCGCTTTCAGTCGTGGTGAGGCTACACGGTGGATCCTTTCCGGTGACGACGGCAAGACCATAGGCAGGGTGGGTGCCTTCATTGATGAGATACGTTCCAGGGCAAACAGGCAACCCACCGGGGGCTTCGGCTTCTTCGAGGTCACAGAGTCGCGCGAAGCAGCCTTCATGCTCTTTGACACAGCCAGGGAATGGCTCACCGCAAGAGGCATGAAGGCAATGGACGGACCGATCAACTTCGGAGATAATGACAACTACTGGGGACTACTGGTGGAGGGTTTCATGCAACCGGGCTTCGGGATGCCCTACAACAAGGAATACTACCGGCAATATTTTGAGGATTACGGATTCAGGACATACTTTGAACAGTACAGCTATCACAAGGATGTGGCATCAGTGGAGGTCTTCCCGGAGCGCTTCAGGAAGATAGCGGAATGGGTTTCAAAGAGGCCGGGTCATACTTTCCGCCACTTTGAGTTCAGTAACAGTGATAAGTTCATCGGCGATATGGTTGAGATATACAACGCCACCTGGGCGGTCTTCAAGGAGGACTTCACCCCGCTTGACCCGGCCAGAGTACGGAGCACGATGCAGCAGGCAAGGCCGTTCATGGACCCTGACCTGGTATGGTTCGCCTATCATAATGAAAAACCCGTAGCCTTCTTTGTGCTCTTGCCTGACCTGAACCAGATAATAAAACACTTTAACGGCCGCCTGACACCGTGGAACATGATAAGGTTCGTATGGTACAGGATGACACATAAGATGACACGCGCCCGGGCCCTGGTGGCCGGCGTGCATCCGTCATACCAGAACAGCGGCATTGAATCGGCTATCTTCCTCGAGATCTTCCGCGTATTCAGAAAGAAAAGGTTTTATAAAGAACTCGAACTGTCGTGGGTGGGCGACTTCAACCCCAAGATGATATCAATATATGAAGCCGTTGGGGCACAGAAGGCAAAGACCCACCTTACCATGAGGTACATGATTGATGACTCTGTCGCATTCAAAATGTACAAGGATGAAATGGATGAAAACAGGGCCGAACGCCAGGCAAAACTGAAGAGCTGATTTTTTTTTACCGCGGCTTTGTATTTTTCCTAATGTTCATTATCTTTGCACTCCCTTGGAAAAGGGTTTTTGCGAACAGTAACAAACTATATCAGAAGATGAAAGAAGGTATACACCCGAAGAATTACAGGATGGTTGTATTTCAGGACATGTCAAACGGCTTCACATTCATGACACGTTCAACAGCCTCATCACGAGATAACATCAAATGGGAGGATGGAAATGAATATCCGCTCATCAAGCTTGAGATATCCAACACGTCTCATCCTTTCTATACAGGTAAGATGAAGCTTGTTGACACTGCAGGAAGGGTGGATAAATATATGAACCGTTACAAGAGTCACCTCGACAAGAAGTCGAAGTAGGTGACCTTCATAAACCGGGAAGCTGCCTTGAACAGGGCGGCTTTTTTTTTGTTATCGGGTCATCGGTCCGCCTCGCAACAGGAATAAAGGGTGTAAGATATAATTAACTAAATTTGCATAGTTTAAATCAGGTATGGAGAAAAAGGTTTTAAGGAAGTGGGATAATGTCGGTTTTCAGGAGCTGATAGATGAGGGGAGAGAGATAATACCCATTCTTTCTGACGGTGACGATCATGAGCTTGAGGATGTGGAGATACCCGGCAGCGTGCCCGTTCTGCCACTGCGCAATACTGTGCTTTTCCCGGGAGTGGTGATACCCATAGCTGTCGGACGCTCCAAGTCTGTTCAGCTGGTGCGCGAAGCCTACCGCGGTGACAAGCTCGTTGCGGCTGTGGCGCAGCTTGATGCCGAGATTGAGGATCCGGAACTGCGCGACCTGAATGTTGTGGGTACCCTGGGACAGGTGGTCAAGCTGCTGGAGATGCCTGACGGCACCACAACAGCCATTATCCAGGGACGCAGGCGTGTATCGATCATGAACGTCCTGCAGACCGAGCCATACATGACGGCACATGTAAAGGCCATACCTGAAGCAAGAGGCGGCGAGGAGGAGAAGGATTTCGAAATAATAATCGGATCACTCAAAGACCTGTCGGTAAAGATCGTCAAACTCAATCCGAACATCAATCCCGAAGCCTCCTTCGCGGTGAAGAACATTGAAAACAGCACCTACCTCATAAACTATATATGTGCCAACACCGAGATCAACGTAAACGACAAGCAGAAGCTGCTTGAGGCAACTACCCTCAGGGAACGCGGGATGAGGCTGCTTGAACACCTGGTGCGTGAGATACAGCTCCTTGAACTGAAGAATGAGCTGCAGTCGAAGGTTAAGTATGAGATTGACCAGCAGCAGAGGGAGTTCCTCCTCCACCAGCAGATGAAGACCATCCAGAATGAGCTGGGAGGAAATCCCCTGGAGAAGGAGGTTGAGGAGTTTCGCCAGAGGGGTATGAAGAAGTTGTGGGGCGAGGACGTTGAAAAGGTGTTCAACCGTGAGCTCGAAAAGCTCTCGAGGCTAAACCCGGCAGCTGCCGAATACTCGGTACAGGTGAACTACATACAGACGCTGCTGGAGCTGCCATGGAATGAGTACACAAAGGATAATCTTGACCTCATTAACGCCCAGCGTGTGCTCGATGAAGATCACTACGGCCTGGAGGAGGTGAAGGAGAGGATACTGGAACATCTGGCAGTGCTGAAGCTGAAGGGCGACCTTAAGTCGCCCATACTATGCCTGTACGGACCTCCCGGGGTGGGCAAGACCTCACTCGGCAAATCCGTTGCCCGCGCCCTCGACCGCAAGTATGCGCGCATGTCGCTCGGAGGGCTCCATGACGAGGCGGAGATAAGAGGCCACCGCAAGACCTACATAGGCGCCATGCCAGGGAGGGTGGTGCAGAGCATACGCCGGGCAGGATCATCAAACCCGGTATTCATCCTTGACGAGATAGACAAGGTGGGCCAGGATTTCAGGGGCGATCCCTCCTCTGCGCTGCTCGAGGTGCTTGACCCGGAACAGAACACTCATTTTTACGATAACTTTCTTGAGTTGGAGTTTGACCTCTCGAAGGTGCTCTTCATTGCAACCGCCAACACCCTGGCAACAGTCAGTCCTGCCCTCCGTGACAGGATGGAGCTGATACAGATATCAGGTTATCTGGTTGAGGAGAAGAGGGAGATAGCCGTCAGGCACCTCATCCCCAAGCAGCTTGAGGCTCATGGTGTCACTGAAAAACAATTCCGGCTCCCCGGTGAGGTGATAGAGGAGGTCATCCAGAAATACACACGCGAATCAGGAGTCAGGGAGCTCGATAAGAGGATTGCCAAGCTGGTCAGGTTCAGGGCCAGGGAGATAGGCTTTGAGAATACACCCGAGGCTGAGCTGACAAGTGGAAAAGTAGAAGAAATCCTCGGCCCGCCAAGGTATCTTAAGGATATTTATGACGGCAATGACCAGGCCGGTGTAGTCACCGGTCTTGCCTGGACAGCCACCGGGGGTGAGATTCTCTTCGTTGAGACCAGCCTCAGCAGGGGGAAGGGCAACCTGACACTCACAGGAAACCTCGGTGATGTCATGAAGGAGTCTGCCGTGATCGCCCTGGAATATCTGAAGGCTCACGCCTCGCTGCTCGGACTTCCCGAGACATTCTCCGAAAAATGGAACATTCATATTCATGTTCCCGAAGGGGCCATCCCCAAGGACGGTCCTTCGGCAGGTATCACCATGGCCGTCTCCGTCGCCTCCGCCTTCACCCAGAGGAAGGTCAGAAAATATGTGGCCATGACGGGTGAGATAACCCTGAGAGGCAAAGTGCTCCCCGTGGGCGGCATAAAGGAGAAGATACTGGCCGCAAAAAGAGCCGGTATAAAGGAGATTGTGCTCTCGGAGCAGAACCGTAAGGATGTTGAGGAGATAAAGGAGAAGTATGTCCGCGGGCTGAAATTCAAGTATGTTGACACCATCATGAATGTGATTGATCATGTGCTGCTGCAGCAGAAGGTGGCCAACGCAAGGATAATTGAATTTGAATAACAGATATACCTTAGGTCATGAACAAAATCGCCGTTTTTCCCGGTTCCTTCGATCCGTTTACCGTAGGTCATGAAGCACTTGTGAAAAGAGCCCTGCCGCTGTTTGACAAGGTCATTATTGCCGTCGGTGAGAACGCAGAGAAGAAGAACCTGTTCAGCATAGAGATGAGGATCAGGATGATATCAAAGGTCTTTGAGGGGGAGAGCCGGGTGGAGATCACCAGGTTCAACGGGCTGACAGTAGATTTCTGCCGCAGCCATAATGCCCGCTACATCATAAGGGGACTCCGCACGGCTGCTGATTTCGAATACGAGAGGGCCATGGGGCATATGAACTGGAAGATGGCTCCCGAGATCGATACCATCTTCCTGCTTACCAGCACCGACCACACCCCGGTCAACTCAACCATCGTGCGTGAGATAATAAGATACGGAGGAGACGCCTCGATGTTCGTCCCGTCATCTATTGACATCAACGATTACCTCGGCAAGTGATCACTTCACCCTCAGTGTGGTATTCAACAGGTCAAGCAGCGACTGGAATGTGTTTGACTTGATGCGCGCTATCTCTGCAGGGGCAAGCCACTCGGCGTGGGTTATACCCTCCTCTGCCTGCGGCTCTGTTATCATTTCGCCTTTGTAGCTCATGCGGAACCACCAGGTCTTTTTCATGTGCGGTGTGTTGTCATAAAGGTAGGTATGGTAGCTCGGCGGCAGTGAGCCTTCGATCTTATGGCCCCTGATGTTGCACTCTTCCGTCACCTCCCTGAGAGCACATTCCTCAGGTGTCTCGCCCTCTTCCATGTGTCCCTTCGGGAGATCCCACCGGCCGTAACGCATGATGAAGAGGTATTTGCCTGAAGGATGTTTTATCAGTCCGCCCGCTGCCTCAATCACCGTAAACCATGACGAGAATACCTGCCAGAGATTGTTGATATCCGATGAATAAATATTCAGCGAGGGTATGTCAATATTGACGGCAAACTGTGATATTTGAGCAAACAGCTCCTCCTCCACATTGTATTTATGGAAAAGAGCGTATTTTTGAACCCTGTCGGGCTCGGAGGAGAGTGTGATAACCCTGTTGTCAAAATATATTTTATACCTCAGCATATGGACGATACAGCTAAGAAAACTGCAGAATACCTGCTGCAAATTAAAGCAATTAAATTACAACCCGCAAAACCTTTTACATGGGCTTCAGGCTGGAAATCGCCCATATACTGTGACAATCGCATGACCCTCTCTTTTCCGGAGGTCCGCAGTTTCATCAGGGAGGCCTTTGCCGACAGGGTCAGGAAGTTATATCCTGATGCCGGGCTGATAGCCGGTGTCGCCACCGGTGCCATAGCCCACGGAGCCCTGGTGGCTGACCGCCTGGGACTGCCTTTTATTTACGTCAGGACAGGTGCAAAGGACCACGGGCTCGGAAACCAGATAGAGGGTCACTTTGAAAAGGGGCAGAGGGTTGTGGTGATTGAGGACCTTATCTCTACCGGCGGAAGCAGCCTGGGAGCGGTGAGGGTGCTCCGCGAGGCAGGATGCGAGGTGCTGGGGATGATCGCCATCTTCACCTACGGCTTCGGTAAAGCCACCGACGCATTTGCTGCAGAGTCATGCAGTCTTGACACCCTCAGTAACTACACTGTGCTGGTAGATCTGGCAGCAACATCGGGGTATATAACTGAAGGAGATGTGGATACACTGAAGGAGTGGCGTATTGCTCCGGCGGAATGGGGAAAAGGGTAAAGTCGAAAGTCAGTAAAGTCGAAAGTCTGTAAAGTCTAAAGTCGAAAGTCCGTAAAGTCCGTAAAGTCGAAAATCGAAAATCGCAAATCGAAAATCGCAAATTGAGATAGGGGATGAGTCCTATGACCACATACACAAGCAGAAGGGGTGAGGTGCCCTGCGGCGACAGCGACCTCTATGCCTTCCTCACAGACATCCGCAACCTGAAGACAGTTGTCCCGGACGGCCTGCTGACCGACTGGGAGGCCACGGACGATCATTGCAGCTTTAAAATTGAGCAGGCAGGCAGGATCTCGGTCTCGCTTTCGGAGGCCCTGCCTCATTCAATGATAACTTATGACGCGGAGACATTCCTGACGGGAAAAATGTCAATACAGGTAACGATTGAATACATATCCGGAATGAGATCGGCGTTTCACATCACCGCTGGAGTGAAAATGAACCCGATACTGAAGATGATGGTGGGTGATTCTGCGGGCAGATATCTTGACAGCCTGATAGATGCAATTGAGGCTTACGGGGGGTATGACAAGGTCAGAGGATGTAATCAATCTCTTTGAAGGCATACATCGCCCTCTTCCCCTCTTTGGTGAGTACTGTCAGCATCCCGTCAGGCCTGACGCACTCGATCATACCTTCAAATTCACCGCTGTCGTCGGTAAATCTGTGCCATTCGCCTGACCTGTAAAGCACTTCGTGATAATCTTTTGCCAGGGCAGCTGTCTCACCCCTTATGATCATGCCGTACCTGCTGTCAAGCAGGCTTATCAGCCTACCCGTCACGGCCTGAAGGTCGAGCCTTGTGCCTGTAACCGAGGCCAGTGATACAGGGTTCGGGGCTCCGCTCCTGAAGACTGTCTGGTTGACGTTCAGCCCGATTCCCGCTACGGTGCTGCCGAGCGCGTCACCCATGATGGTGTTCTCAATAAGAATGCCTGCTATTTTGTCATCCCTGACATAAATATCATTGGGCCACTTAATCCTTGCCTCCGTGGTGTGCAGAGCCACCAGGTCATGCACGGCAAGGGATACCATCTGCGAAATGACAAACTGCTCCGGGGGCTTTATCATGACAGGGTACAGTAAAATACTCATCAGCAGGTTGCTGCCCGGTTCACTCTCCCAGCTGTTGCCGGCTTGTCCCCTTCCGCTCTCCTGATATGATGCCGTTATCACGGTTCCCTCCGGAGGCTTTGACTCACGCAGCAGGACAGCAGCGACCGTGTTTGTTGATGACACTTTTTCAATGTGCCTGACAGACGACCCTATAATCATGATGAACAAATGTTTGCGATATTCATTGCATTGAAAACCGGCGCTTTTGGCCGGGCTGCCTCAATTGGCACCCTTATTGTAAAAAGAGTAAGCGCCGGACAAAAATACGGATAAATGTTCGTAATTTTGCGGCAGTTAAAAGGAACTGTTTATTACTGAAAAGATTATTGATGAGAAAAGCCGGAAAAGAGGCCACCAGGATGACGGAGACCATTGTTAAAGGTTTGTTTGAAAAAAAGGGAGAGAAGGTGGCCCTGATTGATCTGAGGAATATTGAAAGCAGGGTATGTGACTGGTTCATTATCAGTCACGCCGCATCAACCAGACAGGTCGATTCACTCGCGTGGTCAGTAGAGGATGTGGTGAGAAAGGAGACAGGGAGGAAACCATATCATATTGAGGGCAGGGAAAACTGCATGTGGGTTCTGCTCGATTACGGTGATATTCTCGTCCATATTTTTCAGCAGCCTTACAGGGACTTTTACGACCTGGAGTCGTTATGGGCTGATGGCAGTGTAACGTTCCCGGTGGATCAGACAGAAAAGAAAGGTTAATAAGATGGCAGAGAGCAATGAGACTCCGAAGTCAGACAAGAACGATAAGAAGCCAAAATCGTGGTTCAGCTCAAGCTGGCCGATCGCAATTGTTCTTCTGACATTTATTGTTTTTCAGCTCCTCTTTTCAGGCAAGTACACACAGAAGGCCGGTCAGAGGGAGATTGAAGAGATGGTTATGAATTACGATATCGAGAAAGTTATCGTGATCAATGAGGAACAGGCTGAGATATATATCAAACCGGATTCCCTCAAGAGCGGTCGTTATCCCGATTTTGCCGAACAGCGGAGCTTCGGCCTTCAGCCTCCCAAGCCTCATTTCTACCACACTTTTGGGACGGTAGAGTTGTTCCAGGAGTTCTTTACTGCTGCACAGGACAAGGCAGGGTATGCGGAAGACGAGAGGATTTATCTGGAATACCAGAGGCGTAAAGACTATCTCTCCACCTTCCTGGGTGTCATCCTCCCGTTCCTGATCATTGCCCTGCTGTGGATCTACTTCATGCGGCGCATGGCCGGCGGCGGCGGAGCAGGAGGTGCCGGCAGCATATTCAGCGTTGGCAAATCCAAGGCTCAGATCTTTGACAAGGACACTCATATCAAGATTAACTTCAGTGATGTCGCCGGCCTTGAAGAGGCCAAGACAGAGGTGATGGAGATAGTTGATTTCCTGAAGAATCCAAAGAAATACACTTCTCTCGGGGGCAAGATACCCAAGGGAGCTCTTCTTGTCGGCCCTCCCGGCACGGGCAAGACTCTTCTGGCGAAGGCTGTAGCGGGTGAGGCCAACGTACCGTTCTTCTCCATCTCCGGGTCAGACTTCGTAGAGATGTTTGTCGGGGTAGGGGCATCGCGTGTGCGCGATCTATTCAAGCAGGCCAAGGAGAAGGCACCATGCATCGTATTCATTGATGAGATTGATGCCGTCGGGCGTGCCCGTGGCCGCAATCCTAACTTCGGCTCCAACGATGAGCGTGAGAACACTCTCAACCAGCTGCTCACCGAGATGGACGGCTTCGGCACCAACAGCGGGGTGATCATCCTTGCGGCCACCAACAGGGCCGACATACTCGACAAGGCCCTGCTCAGGGCCGGCCGTTTTGACCGGCAGATACACGTTGAGCTTCCTGACATCAAAGAGCGCGAGGCTATCTTCAAGGTACACCTGCGCCCCCTCAAGCTGGAAGAGGGATTTGACATTGTCTTCCTGGCAAAACAGACACCGGGCTTTTCCGGGGCTGACATTGCCAACGTATGTAACGAGGCTGCACTGATTGCTGCCAGGAGGAATAAAACGGTAGTGGAAAAGCAGGATTTCCTCGACGCCATTGACAGGATCATAGGCGGGCTGGAGAAGAAGAACAAGATCATCTCCATGGAGGAGAAGAGAACGATTGCCTACCATGAGGCCGGGCATGCCACCGTAAGCTGGCTCCTGGAACATGCCAGTCCTTTGCTTAAAGTGACCATCATCCCCAGGGGCAAAGCACTCGGGGCAGCATGGTACCTCCCTGAGGAGAGATCAATATCAACCCGGGAGCATATCTTGGACGAACTGGCCTATGCCCTCGGGGGCAGGGCAGCGGAAGAGCTTGTGATAGGGAAAATCTCCACCGGCGCACTGAGCGACCTCGAGAAGGTGACCAAGCAGGCTTATGCCATGGTGGCCTGGTTCGGAATGTCAGATGCAGTGGGGAACATGAGTTACTACGATTCATCGGGACAGTCTGAATACGGTTTCACCAAGCCATACAGCGAGAAGACCGCCGAACTGATAGACCTTGAAGCAAAAAAGATTGTTGAACAGTCATACCTCAAGGCCAAGGAGGTCATCTCAGCAAATATTGACGGTCTGAAAAAGCTTGCAGAACAGCTGCTTGAGAAGGAGGTGATCTTCAGCGAGGACCTCGAGCGCATATTTGGCAAGCGCAAGGGAGATCACACCAGAGACCTGTCTGACGAGAAGCCTGTTGCGGAAATGCCGCAAATTCCGGTATCACCGGTTGACCATGGAGAATGAGTGGGTAGTCATAGCCGGCTTTACCGATGATGTCAGAAGCCAGATAGCCGTTGAACGCCTTCTAACAAGCGGCATAGATGCGGTGGCTGTGGACAAGCGCGACAGTATCTATAAGATAGGAGAGATCGAGGTGTTTGTTCACAGGGATAGTGTGCTCATTGCCAAGGAAATAATCAAAGATCTGTGAGGTGACCAATTTTGTCAGGCGCACCGTGACAGGTGCTTTCATAGTGATATTCGTTCTCGGGGGCCTCTGGCTCCATCCTGTCTCCTTTTTCATCGTAGGGGCGGTGATGATCGGAGGGACACAGCGCGAGTACTATATTATGGTAAGGGGCACCGGGGTCAGGCCTCAACTGGTTACAGGAATCATCAGCGGTTTCATCCTCTATTTCACCTCAACCATGATCGCGCTCGGATGGCTTCCCTTTAGTGGTTTCCTGGTGCTGATACCCGTGATATCGATCGTGATGTTTATAGAGCTCTTCAGGAATGTGCAGAGGCCTTTTGATTCGCTTGCCCATACATTCTTCTCAATACTTTACACAGCAGTGCCCTTCTCAATGTTTCCATTCGCAGCTTTTAGCCGGACGGGGCTCGAGCCGCTGCTGCAAATGGAGGGCATCCAGTTTTCCCCGGGAATACTGATCGGGTTCTTCTTACTGCTGTGGACGAATGACACAGGGGCCTATCTCGTCGGGTCACTGATCGGGAAGCACCGTCTCTTTGAACGCATCTCCCCGAAGAAGTCGTGGGAGGGCTTCTTCGGAGGATTGATTCTGACCCTTCTCGTTGCACGCCTCTTCTCCGGATGGCTCGGTGTTGCAGATACAACCGGATGGATGATCATCGCATTCATTATCTCCGTGGCCGGCACCCTGGGCGACCTGCTGGAGTCGATGCTTAAGAGGAGCCTCGGGCTGAAGGACTCCGGGACGGTGATGCCGGGGCACGGAGGCTTTCTCGACAGGTTTGACAGCGTGGTGGTGGCATTTCCGCTGGTATATCTTTATCTGGCAATAGCAGTACAGGCATGACTATGAGGAAATTTAAAATACATAAGGAAGGATACAGGATAATAATGGGAGTCTTTGTCCTGCTCGTTGCCATGAACGTTGCGGGATGGCTCATCTGGCATGGCCCTACCGTGTTGCATTATGTGGCTATGGCGGCATCACTCCTGCTCTTTGCCTTTATCCTGATGTTTTTCCGTACGCCGGCAAGGGTTGTGGAGCCTGATCCCCTGCTTATTTATGCCCCGGCAGACGGAAAAATAGTTGTGATTGAGGAGACATTTGAAAAGGAGTATTTCAATGACAGCAGGCTTCAGATATCGATCTTCATGTCACCCTTCAACATGCACAGCAACCGGTACCCGATCTCCGGAACAATCACCTATACCCACTATCAGCCCGGAAAAAAATATCGTGCCCGCAGTCCTAAATCATCATTGCTGAACGAAAGGAGCAGTGTGGTTGTTACTTCTGAAAGTGGCACAGGAATCCTCATAAGGCAGGTGGCCGGTGCGGTGGCCCGCCGTATAGTCACTTACTCGAAAAAGGGGGAGAAGGTGCTCCAGGGTGATGAGCTTGGCTTCATCAAGTTCGGATCACGTGTTGACATTTTCCTTCCGATCGACACCGAGGTGAACGTGGAGATGTTCGATCAGGTAAGGGCAAGCAGGACTATTCTTGCGAGAGTTATTTAACTTTAAAAGGATATGAAAGAAGACAGCAATATACTGGATCTGACCCCCGACGTGAAGTGGATCGGGGTGCTTGATCCTGACATCAGGACATTTGATATCGTGATGCATACTGAGCACGGTACAACCTATAATTCATATTTCATCAATGCCACCAAAAAGACCATTGTTGAAACGGCCAAGGAGAAGTTCAGCGACACTTATCTCAAAAAACTGATGAGGGTCACTGATCCGGCTGAAATAGCCTACATCGTGCTTGATCACACTGAGCCCGATCACTCGGGTGCCATGAGGCAACTGCTTGATCTTGCGCCCTCTGCAGTAGTCGTGGGTAGTGGTAACGCCATCAGGTACCTCTCCGACATTGTCAACAGGCCTTTTAAATCGCATGTGGTAAAAGATGGTGACACGCTTGATCTGGGAAACAAGACCCTGAAGTTTATTGCCGCTCCCAACCTTCACTGGCCTGACAGCATATACACTTACCTTGTGGAGGATAAGATACTCTTCTCCTGTGACTCATTCGGTGCTCATTACTGCAGCGAGGAGATGTTTGATGATCTTACGGCCGACTTCAGTGAAGATTTCAGGTACTATTTTGATGTGATACTCAAACCCTACAGCAAGTTCATGATCAGGGCCATCGAAAAGATCAGGCCCCTTGACATCTCAATGATTGCCACCGGTCACGGACCTATTCTCCGCAAGGGCTGGAAGAAGATCGTTGATGATACCCATGAGCTGGCATCATCATATGTGAAGCTCACCTCGGGGTCTGGCGAAAAACGACTGCTCATAACCTATGTATCGGCCTACGGCTACACGAAGGAGATGGCCGGGCTGATCGCCAGGGGAGCCTCGGAGGTTGAGAATGTGGTGGTTGAAGTGATGGATATTGAAACTGCCGATATCGGGGAAATCGACGCCAGGCTGACAATTTCGGACGGCATTATCGTAGGATCTCCCACGATCAATCAGAACACGCTGCTTCCTGTTTACAAGCTGATGGCGATGGTCAGTCCGTTGCGAGACAAAGGCAAGCTGGCAGGCTCGTTCGGATCATACGGATGGAGCGGTGAGGCCCCGGGTCTCATTGCGGAGATGCTGAAGAACCTGAGGCTCCGCTTTTATGACGAGCCGGCCGCCTATAAATTCCTGCCCGAGAGCGACAAGGAAAAACCACTGATTGAATACGGCGGGAGATTTGCACGTGAGCTTACCGCTCAAGAGTAAAGACAGGCCTCCGACCTGTCTCATCCGTACAATGCAGATCGCTCTCTCATATAAAGCGAAAAGACAGGTCTCAGACCTGTCTTCTACGGTGCACATCAGAACGCCTTCTGTAGATATTTATTACGAGATGCTAATCGAGCGTATCTTCTCCTTCTTCTTGTCTTCGCTGAGCTTCGGGATCTCAACGTTAAGGATACCATCCCTGTAGGCAGCACCTATCTTTTCGCCGTTGACATCCTCAGGCAGATAAAAGCTGCGGCAGAATGAACTGTAGCTGAACTCCCTGCGTCTGTATCCTTCAAAATCCTCCTGCTTCTCCTCCTTCTGCTCTGCCGAGATGGTCAGAACATCATCCTTGACCTCAAGACGCAGATCCTTCTTATCCATGCCCGGAACGGCAAGCTCAAGATAAAATGCATTCTCAACCTCCCTGATATTCACTGCAGGCAGACTCGAAGAGTTTCTGGTGAATGTCGGGAAAAAATCCTCGTTTAAGAAATCCGATAACGTGACCGGTTTGTAATTCCTTCTGGTGATCATTGGTAACATAGCGACCTCCTTTTTTATAATTGTTTGACATGTAAATATTTTCACTGGCAATATTTCAATCCTTATGCCATCTAATAAATAGTGCCATAATGGCAGTATGAATCGCGTCATACATGACATAATGGCATTTGGAATATGCTGGTTGTTTTACCGGGAATTCTTTATAATTTTGAGATGAAGTTCCTGCCGGGGCAGGATTCTGGTACCTGAAGACAAAGCCTGATGAACGCAACTCTACGTAATATACTGATAATTATTGGCATAGCGTTGCTGGTATACCTTTTCTGGTATTTCCGGAGCATCTTTGCCTTTATTCTTGTTGCGGGCGTTATATCGCTGATTGGGAGGCCGGTGGTTGATCTGCTTACCAGTATCAGGATATGGAAGTTTAATTTTCCAAGGGCATTGAGTTCTCTTCTCGCACTGCTTCTTCTCTACGGTCTGCTGGCTCTCTTCTTCGTGGTCTTCATACCTCTTATCACCCGGCAGATTGATGCCCTCTCTGGCGTTGATGCAAGTTCGGTTGTCCAGGGGTTGCGTGACCAGCTTGACAATCTTGACCTGGCTCTCAGGAAGGTCTACAAGGATATGCCGGCGGATCAGACTTTGTATGACATGATAGTTACAGCGGTAGGAAACATTCTCAACCCTGCCTCAATAAGTGACTTTGCAGGCAATATGGTGACTGTAATAAGAAAGTTTGTGGTCGCCCTGGTGGCAATAACCTTCCTTTCGTTCTTCTTCCTGAAGGATGAAGGGCTATTCAAGGAGACGCTTATGGTAATGGTCCCCGACCAGTACGAGACAAGGATAAGGAGCGTTCTCCATTCCATAAAGCATCTTCTCATAAGGTACTTTATTGGCATCATCATTCAGAGCACCATTGTGCTTATCAACATCACCATTGGCATGACCATCGTCGGTTTCCCGTTCCAGCAAGCCCTTGTCATGGGTCTGCTGGTCGGGATTTTCAACGTGATACCCTACCTCGGCCCTTGGCTGGGCGGCTCGGTGGCGGTGCTCATGGGTGTGGCTACAGCCGTGACAACCGGAGGCTATCCTGTTATATTTCTGCTGATCATATACATGGTCATTGTCATTGCCTGCACCCAGGCTATTGACAACAACCTGATCCAGCCCATGATCTATTCGCGCAGCGTCAATGCCCACCCCATCGAAATCTTCCTTGTGATCATGGCCGTAGGAAGCTTCGCAGGAATCGGAGGCATGATAGTGGCGGTGCCAGCCTATACCGCCCTCAGGGTCTTTGCCCGCGAATTCTTCAACAACTTCGGACCGGTGCGCAAACTAACCTCGGGCCTCGGGAAAGAGGGAAAGGAAGAGGAAAAGGCATGACATGGCAAGGATAGCATCGGCCATTGGTAAAGTTGCAAGGTTCTATTATGACGGATTCCGTACCATGTCATGGTGGGGCAACAGAGTGTGGATTATCATCCTTGTCAAGCTGTTTATAATGTTTCTCATCCTCAGGCTCTTTTTCTTCCCTGATTTCTTGAAAACCAATTTCCAGACAGATGATGAACGGAGCGTGTATGTTCTTGAACAATTAACAGGAAATAACTGATAATATGATTGAAAACGTTGATCTATCACTGGTAAACTGGTCCAGGGGGCAATTTGCCCTTACGGCCATTTACCACTGGCTGTTCGTGCCTCTTACCCTTGGTCTGTCATTTATCCTGGCGTTTATGGAGACAATCTATGTGCGCACCGGCGATGAGGCATGGAAGAAGATCACAAAGTTCTGGATGACACTCTTCGGGATCAACTTCGCCATCGGGGTAGCCACCGGAATAATACTGGAATTTGAGTTCGGCACAAACTGGTCTAATTACTCCTGGTTCGTAGGAGATATCTTCGGTGCACCGTTGGCCATCGAGGGCATCCTGGCCTTCTTCCTCAAGTCGACTTTCGTGGCGGTGATGTTCTTCGGATGGAACAAGGTGAGCAAAAAGGCTCACCTCACCTCAACCTGGCTGGTGGCTGTCGGAGCCAACCTGTCGGCCCTATGGATCCTTGTGGCCAACGCCTGGATGGAAAACCCCGTTGGCATGGTCTTCAATCCGGATACAGCCCGCAATGAGATGAGCAGTTTCAGGGACGTGGTACTCAATCCTGTTGCCATTGACAAATTCACTCACACTGTCACCTCCGGTTTCGTTCTGGCTTCGGTGTTTGTCGTTGGCATCAGCTCCTGGTTCCTTATCAGGCGCAGGGAAGAGCTTCTTGCAAAAAGGAGTATCCTCATTGCAGGCATCTTCGGTCTTGTGTCATCGCTGTTAGTGGCGTTCACCGGCGACACTTCGGCACGCACTATTGCTAAGGTACAGCCCGTGAAGTTTGCTGCCATGGAGGCGCTCTATGAAGGCAAAAACGATGCCGGCCTGACTGTCATCGGGGCTCTGACCGATAGCGGAGAGAGGATGGGGGAAAAGAGGGTCTATGACGTAAAAATGAAGATAGAGATACCTAAACTGCTCTCCTTCATGACAACAGGGAAGGCTGACGGTTATGTGCCGGGTATCAGGGATCTCGTCAACGGGAACCCTGAACGCGGCATCCTCTCCGTCAATGAGATGATGGAGCGTGGAACATATGCGCGGCAGGTTCTCACCGACTATAAGATGGCTAAGGAGATCGGAGACACGGAGACCATGACGGTTCTGGCAGCCAAATTCAGGGAGCGCGAATTTACCGAAAACTACTTCAGGTATTTCGGTTACAGCTTTTTTGAACATCCCTGGCAGGTTATACCTTCGGTGCCGGTCACCTTCTACAGTTTCCGGGTTATGGTGGGCCTGGGCTTTTTCTTTATCCTGCTCTTCATCCTGGCCATCTTCTTCCATAGAACGAAGAGCCTGGAGCGGAACCGATGGTTCCTCTGGATGGCTCTCTTCTCGATCCCGCTGGCATACCTTGCCAGCGAGCTGGGATGGATAGTGACGGAGATGGGACGCCAGCCATGGATCATACAGAACCTGATGCCTGTCCATGTTGCCGTGTCAAACATCAGTGCCGGCGCGGTGCAGGCCACTTTCTGGCTGTTCGCCATCCTCTTCACCGCGCTGCTCATAGCAGAGGTGTCCATTATGGTAAAACAGATTAAAATCGGTCCGAAACATTAGGAGGAGCAAACCATGACAATGATGATATCACACGCATTCCTGCAGAATTACTGGTGGCTGATAATATCACTTCTCGCCGGGCTCCTCGTCTTCCTGATGTTTGTTCAGGGGGGACAGTCATTCATCTTCTCGCTGCCGCGCAATGACATGCAGCGCAAGATGCTGGTCAATGCCCTGGGACGCAAATGGGAGTTCACCTTCACTACCCTTGTCACCTTCGGAGGGGCCTTCTTCGCCTCGTTTCCCCTCTTTTACGCCACCAGCTTCGGCGGAGCATACTGGGTCTGGATGGCTATTCTCTTCAGTTTCATCATCCAGGCTGTCTCCTACGAGTACCGTTCCAAACCTTCAAACGTGTACGGAACCAGCCTCTTTGACACCTTTCTCTTTATCAATGGCAGTCTCGGGCCATTTCTCATCGGCGTGGCTGTCGCTACCTTCTTTACGGGGTCAGACTTTACGCTTGACCTCTTCAACAGCGTTACATGGGGTTCAGGGTGGCACGGGCTTGAGGCACTGATCAACCCGGTCAACCTCCTGCTGGGGCTTGCCGTGCTGTTCCTTGCCAGGGTGCTGGGACTGATGTATCTTATAAATTCCATTGATGACGCTGGTCTGGCCGCTTCCGTGAAAAGGGCTCTTTTGAGGAATGCCATTCCGTTCCTGGTCTTTTTTCTGTCTTTTGTTGCCTTCATCCTTCTCGGAAAAGGCTACAGGGCTGACGGTATGACGGGAGAGGTGACACTGGTGAAGTGTCATTATCTTCATAACCTTATTGGCAGCCCCATGACACTCATCATGTTTCTGGCAGGGGTGGTGCTGGTGCTAATATCCTTTTGGCTTGGCATTGTCAAAGGTTCCCGCAGTGCGATATGGTACGCCGGTTTCGGAACAGTCCCCGTGGTGATGGCACTCTTCTTTCTGGCCGGGTACGGTGAGACAGCCTTCTATCCGTCATCGGCGGACCTGCAGAGCTCCCTGACGCTGGCTAAAGCATCATCGAGCCACTTCACGCTCCGGACGATGATGTATGTCTCGTTTATCATTCCTTTCGTTCTGGCTTACATCTGGTACGCCTGGAGGTCGATAAACAGAAAGAACATAACTGCCGAAGAGATGTCAGGCGAGGACCATATGTATTGACCTGCTCTGAATAATGGCATGAGCCGGTGAGATGGTGATGGATATTGAGCAGACGGTACGGTGCCAGGACAGGGCTACGGAGCAGCTACGACGGGATGGGGGGTGTCTCCCTGCTTATCAGGAGGTTAAAGAGGAGTGATATCACAATGTAGGCTCCCATAATCATCGGCAGCGAGGCAAGCCTGAAGATAATGAACAGAAGGATAGCAGCCCCTGCAAAAAGCCAGCGCTCCTCGTTACCCTTCCATCCCAGGCTGGAGAACTTGAGCGAAAACATCCTGGTGTTTATCAGCATCATAATCGCAAGAAAAACCGCAAGCAGGCCTGTGAAGAGCGGAGAACCGGTTAATGTGTCAAAGATCCTGTGACCGGTATATTCCGAGGCTATGACGAACGACACAACGATGAAGGCGCTGCCCGGTGTGGCCAGACCCCTGAATGATGTCGACTGGGTGGTGTCATTATTGAATTTGGCAAGCCTCAGGGCAGAGGCCGCAGGTATAATGGCGGCAATGGCAAGGGCAGGGGCAAACTCCATCCCGGCCGAGGTGAGAAGGTTAATGACAATGGCGCCGGGAGCAATCCCGAAGGTAACCACATCGGCAAGACTGTCGAGGTCTTTTCCTATGTCTGAATAAGCTTTCAGCAAACGGGCCGCAAATCCGTCGGAAAAATCGAGAATCATGCCGGCCATGATGCAGAATGCCGCGTAATCATTATAACCTTTTATTGCATAGATGGTTGCAGCGAAACCTGATACCAGGTTGAGAAGTGTAAGCGTGTTTGGAATGTGTCTTATCATTACTCTTTATGACGGTGGTGCTAAATTACAATATTCCGTACAACTATTATTTGTTTATTTTTGCATCTGAAAATGAGAGATCTCACCAATATTAAAATCGCGGTTGACTTTGACGGCACCATCGTTGAGCACCAGTACCCTGACATAGGCAAGGAGGTGCTCTTTGCCTTCATCACCATGAAGGAGCTGCAGAAGAGGGGTGCCCTGCTCATCCTCTGGACATTCCGTACAGGCAGGGAACTGCAGGAGGCAGTGGATTATTGCAGGCAGAACGGCATAGAGTTCTACGCGGTTAACAAGAACTATCCTGAGGAGCAGTGGACAGCTGACACGCCCCGCAAAGTAAACGTTGACATATTCATTGATGACAAGAACGTAGGAGGTTTTCCGGGCTGGGGTGAGGTGCTGAACATTATTGATCCGTGGTCCGAAAGAGAAGAGCAGGCAATGCGTGCAATAAAGACCAGGCGTTTCAGACTGTTCGGAAAGAAATAATCTACCATCGATGAGGAGGCATACCATTCATATATTTATTTTCCTGCTTGTGCTGGTTGCAGTGATATCATGCTCAGGATCAGCGGGCACCGGGAAGGAGAAGGTAAAAGTCACCCCGGGTACAGGGGCTGAGGCTGACTCCAGGCCTGCAAAGAGGCTGATAGAGGTGCTTGCCCCTGCAGACAACTCAATGATGATCTGCACTGACCGGATAGTGTTTTCCATTGCACCGGCAGCAGGCCAGACGAAAGTTGATTCAGTCCAGATATGGATCGGAGGCACCCTTGCGCAGACGCTTCACACCCTGCCTGCCACGGCAGAGCTTGAGCCGCCAGGGATACCCGGGAGATTGTCACTGCGTGCCGTGGCTTACTCGGCAACCGCAAGAACCCAGACGGTGGCTCTTTTTGTTACACTGTTGTCAGACATAACCCCGGAGACCTACCGTTACCGCGTTGTGAAGAGTTATCCTCATGACAGGCGGGCTTATACCCAGGGATTAATATATGACAACGGGTTCTTCTATGAGGGTACCGGTCAGCCGGGAGAATCGTCACTCAGAAAGGTGGAGATCGAGTCAGGTAAGGTGCTTGCCCAGGTCAACCTCGACGGCTCACTCTTTGGCGAGGGGGTGGCGTTGCTCGGTGATCGCATATACCAGCTTACATGGACGACAAAGGTGGGGTTTGTCTATGAAAAGGAGACCATGAAGCAGATTAACAGGATCTATTATCAGACCCAGGGATGGGGCCTCACCACCATGGGCGATAAGCTTGTGATGAGTGACGGCACAAATGTAATCTGGTTCCTGGACCCCGATTTCAATGTCCTATCCTCGGTTGAGGTGTGGGACAATAAGGGGATGGTGGATAACCTGAATGAGCTTGAGATGATTGATGGGGAGCTCTGGGCGAACATCTGGCAGACAGACAGGATTGCACGCATAGATCCTCTGTCAGGCAAGGTACTCGGGTATGTCGAACTGAATAACCTTCTGCCCCGGGAGGCGCGTTCGCAGGAGACCGATGTGCTTAACGGCATAGCATGGGATGCTGATAACAGGCGCCTCTTCGTAACTGGCAAGTACTGGCCGTCAGTCTTCGAAATCACCGTCTCGCCGGTCAGCCGCAACTGATCTGTTTTCCCGGCTCTGCGCTGTTGAAAACGTGTTAATAAACCCGGAAAAAATGTTTACAATAACATACACGGCCGGCTTTCCGGCGTATCCATTAATTGTAAATTTGAAGCTCATTAAATTAAGGTAAAAGGGATCATATGTCAAGGACAATAGCACTGGCCAATCAGAAGGGAGGAGTAGGGAAGACGACTACGGTAATTAATCTGGCCGCAAGCCTGGCCGCGCTTGAAAAGAGGGTATTGATAGTTGATGCCGACCCGCAGTCGAACGCCACATCGGGGGTGGGCATTGACAGCAAGCAGGTGAAGGTCACCATTTATGACTGTCTCATTGACGGGGTCAATCCGCGTGAGGCGGTTATGGCCTGCGGCATTGACAATCTCTCGGTCATCCCTTCCAATATTGATCTTGTGGGTGCTGAGATAGAGATGCTGGAGAGGCCTGAGAGGGAGAAGACACTTAAAAAGGTTCTGTCGGTCATCACTGCCGATTACGACTATATTCTTATTGACTGTTCGCCGTCGCTTGGCCTGCTCACTGTCAATGCGCTCACCGCAGCCGACTCGGTGATAATTCCCGTTCAGTGTGAGTACTTCGCCCTTGAAGGGCTTGGCAAGCTGCTCAACACCATCAAGATCATTCAGACCAACCTTAACCCTGACCTGGCGATAGAGGGCTTTCTCCTGACAATGTATGACTCGCGCCTCCGGCTGGCAAACCAGGTGGTTGATGAGGTCACGCGTCACTTTCAGCAGATGGTCTTCAATACTATCATACAGCGCAATGTCAAGCTGTCAGAGGCTCCCAGTTACGGGCAGCCAGCCATACTCTACGATGCCGAATCAAGGGGTACGGTGAACTATCTCAACCTGGCCCGTGAGCTGCTCCAGAGGGTGGAGGCCAGGCAGAAGAATTAATAATCCGCTTATCCGCGTTATGAACACAGCCAAAAAGAGCCCGTTGGGCAGAGGCCTCGGCGCCCTGATTGAAGGTGTTGAGAAAGAGGTGCTTGAGAAAAAGGTGGAGGCCAACCTCCAGATCGATATCAACTCCATTGACGGCAATCCCTTTCAGCCACGAACACGCTTTGACAGCCAGTCGCTTGAGGAGCTTGCAGCTTCCATAAGGCAGGTAGGGATAGTGGTACCTCTCACCGTCAGGGAGACAGGTGAAGGCCGTTACCAGCTCATCGCCGGTGAGCGCAGGCTGCGTGCCGCACGCATGGCCGGCCTGACACATGTCCCGGCATATATCCGCACCGCTGATGACACCGCGATGCTCGAGATGGCCCTCGTGGAGAACATTCAGAGGGAGGATCTTGATGCCATTGAAGTGGCAATCACCTACCAGCGCCTCATTGAAGAGTGCAGCCTGACACAGGAGCAGCTCAGTGACAGGGTGGGCAAGCAACGCTCCACGGTGGCTAACTACATGCGCCTCCTCAGGCTGCCCGCGGAGATACAACTGGGCATACGCAACAGGAACCTCTCAATGGGTCACGCCCGTACGCTGGTAAATATTGATGACCCCGCCAAACAGATCAACGTCTTCTATCACATAATAGAGGAAGACCTCTCCGTCAGGGCTACAGAGGAGCTGGTGAGGCACCTCCAGACTGCATCGTCCAGGGACACGGTGAAGGAGGAAAAGAAAAAGAGACTTAACACCGAATTCGAGGAGCTGGCACGGCAGCTCAGCAGCCTCTTCCAGTCAGAGGTACAGTTTCGCATCAATGAAAAGGGCAGGGGCAAAATAGTCATCCCGTTCGGTGACAATGATGAGATGGAGCGCATAATCGGTTTGCTCGATAAACTTAACAGGTAAATGGTTATATTTGCCGGCAAACACAAAAGGTTTGCCCTGTGGAGCTGTCCGGCAAAATAGCATTCATCCTTCTTTTTTCATCTGTCATGACCTGCGGCGCACAGGCCCAGGATACAGTCCGTGTCAGGAGAGAGAAGGTCAGGAAATATACCATTGAGCCTGTCAGATCTACCATGTTCGCGGCCGCCCTGCCAGGCCTGGGACAGATATACAACCGCAAATACTGGAAGGTGCCATTTGTCTATGCCGGTTTCGGAGCACTGGGTTATGCCGTCACCTTTAACACGCAAAACTACAATACCTTCATCAATGCCTACCAGGACTTCACCGACATTATACCTGAGACAGACAGCTACCTCGATCTGCTGGTAAACCAGGACCCCGCAACCTATGATCCCGTACTTCACCCTGAGACCTTCACCGCTTCAAACGAGGCGTGGGTGAAAACTTCGCTGCGTAACGGCGTCGATTATTATCGCAAGTATCGTGACCTCTCTTACATAGGCATAGCGGCATGGTACCTGTTCACCATCATTGATGCCCACGTTGATGCAAGCCTGTCTGATTATGATATCAGCGATGACCTGAAAGTTTATTTGCTCCCTGTAAGTGCATCCTATGCAAGATTATCACCCGGAATTACGTTCTCTATTACCAGGACATTCTAAAAAAAACCAAAATGACGCTGAAAACAATAACTATTTCCCTCTTCCTTGTAATTTTTTCTCTTACCGCCACTGCTGTAAATGACACAATTATTATAAGAAATGATGATTCCACCGAACGAATCGAACGCGATCTCGACGGCCTGCTTAATGACTGGTTCATCCAGATGTCTGTCGCCGGTACGGAGATCACCGCGGCTGACTCAGTCATTGCAGAGTTCAGCGACTCTGTTTACACGGACCGTCTCGGGAGGATCAATTCCGTCATCCTCCTTCCATATAACAATATTATCCGGAGCCATATCCATGTATATACCAACCGGAAGGTTGACAGGTTCCAGGTAATGCTGGGGCTTCAGGACTACTATTTTCCCATGATAGAGGATATATTTGATTATTACGGGCTGCCGGTGGAGTTGAAATATATGGCGGTTATTGAATCTGCGCTCAACCCCAATGCAGTCAGCCGGGCAGGAGCCACGGGACTATGGCAGTTCATGTACAGCACGGGACGCATGTACGGGCTCACCATCAACTCGGTTGTGGATGAACGCCGTGACCCCGTGAAGGCCACTCACGCCGCAGCCAGGTACCTGAAAGATCTTCATGGCATTTACAACGACTGGATACTGGTCATTGCTGCTTATAACTGCGGGCCGGGCAATGTCAACAAGGCGATCCGGCGTTCTGGCAATCGCAAGGATTACTGGGAGATTTACTACCGCCTGCCGCGTGAGACACGCGGTTATATTCCTCAGTTCGTGGCTGCCACATATGCCATGAACTATTACCGCGAGCACAATATCACTCCGGTTCAGATCAACCTGCCGCTGGCGGTTGACACCGTGATGGTCTCCCAGGACATTCATCTTGAGCAGATTGCTGCAGTACTTGATCTGCCGCTCGAGGAGATCAGGGCCATGAACCCACAGTACCGGACAGGGCTCGTTCCCGGGCGGAGCAAAACCAGCGCCATCACTCTGCCGGTAGACAAACTGGGTGATTTCATCGCAATGGCTGACACCATCACCGGTTACAAGAAAGAGCAGTATCTTACCAGGGTAAACCAGACTTCGGCTCCAACACAGTCGGCCTACGCACCACCCACGGCAACGGGGAAGACCGCTCTGACCTATGTGGTGAAAAACGGTGATAACCTGGGCTTCATCTCCGAGTGGTATGACGTGGGGCTTTCGGACCTGAGATACTGGAATAATATCTACCGCAACACGATAAAGATAGGCCAGAAGCTTACCATTTACGTTGACCCGGCCAGGGCTGAAAGGTACAGCAAGGTCAATTCAATGAGTTTTATCGAAAAGCAGAGGCTTGAAGGGAAGGTCACCGCGGCTGGATCCGGAGCCTCGCCGTCAACAAGCGCCACTGCATCCGTCACCGCGTTATCTGAAGGTGATTATGAGCTTTATACCGTCAGATACGGAGACACGGTATGGGACATTGCACAAAAGTTTAGCGGTGTATCCGCCACTGACATACTAAGAATAAACAATATCTCCGATGCTTCCAGGATACAGGTGGGACAAAAGCTGAGGATCAGAAAAAAAGGCTGATTAAAAATCGAATATGCGCCCCGGCAGAATTCTGCTTTTTCTGCTTTCCGTCACTCTGACGCTCTTCATCCTGAGCCTTGTGATCGCTCGACTGCGAACGGGGAGGGACCCACTGTTACACGAGTCTTATACTGATACGCTTGCACATCATGAGGAAACTCATGACACGCTGTTCAGCGACACTGTCTTAAAAGATCAGCCGGCAGCTGATGTCGGCGATCAGGGCATCGCGCGCGATTCGGCTTCGGCTTCATTTCCGGCTTCGTCTTCGTCTTCGGCCCCGGTTCCGGCTTCAGCTGAGGCAGGAATGGCTCCGGCCACTGTCAGGGCCCCGTACTATCCGGGTGACGCGCTGAGAGACTCCCTGGCTGAGGGCCGGCAGGTAAGGATACTCTACTTTGGAGACTCACAGATTGAGGGTGACAGGGTAACTTCCATGCTCAGGCAGAAGCTTAGAGCTGAAGGAGGAGGAACAGGTCCCGGGCTCTTCTCTCCGGTCATGCCGGTGATGTATACAAGGTCATATGTTGTCAGATCGTCATCAAACTGGAAGAGATATACACTTCTCGATTACAGGAAAGGCTCCCTTCCCCACAACAGGCTCGGACCAATGCTGGCCATCTGCCGCTTTACTCCCCCGGAGACGGGCCTTACTGCACGCTCATTTGCCTCGGTTAAGATAAACCCGGTTCCCGGTGCCGATACATCTGTGTCGAAATACGAAAAGCTGAGGATATTCTACGGTAACAATTACGACACCATACTTGTCGGCATCAGGTCAGGAAATACCATGGTCGATTTCGCCATGCTGCAGATGGGCGAAGGGCCGATTGAATATGCCGTGCCTCTTCCTTCCATATCGGATATCACCATCGAATTCACCGGCCGTAACTCTCCTGATATATATGCCCTGAGTCTTGAGAGCGATACGGGAATGATCATTGACAATATCCCTGTTCGCGGAAGCGCCGGCCTTGAGTTTGTGATGACAGATATCCGGGGCTTTGAAGGATGCCTCTCCGGGCTTGACCCCGATGTCATCTTTCTGCAGTTCGGCCTTAATGTAGTCAGGAACGTCAGGAGCGAGTATCATTATTATGAAGAGGGCCTGGTCAAGCAGATCGAATACCTGAAAAAGGCAAGCGGCGGCGTACCGGTAGTACTGGTGAGCGTAACGGATATGGCACTGCGGGTAAGTGACACCATAAGACACTTCCCCAACATCAGGGCAATACGCGATGCGCAGAAGAAAGCCGCCGAGAGGAGCGGTGCCATATTCTGGGATGCGTGGCAGGAAATGGGCGGCTCAGGCTCTATCATGAGATGGTTCAGCCACAAGCCACCGCTGGCGTCGAAAGACCTGACCCATCTGTCAAATGCCGGGGCAGACACCCTCGCCGCAAGAATAATGGCAGACCTGCTGGTCGCCCGCACAGCGCCGGCAGAGCCTGCTTTTGGGTCGACGGCTGCAACCGACTCCCTCTCTGCAGAAGCTACAGGGTCCGGAGCATATGATGCCGGGCCTGGCGCTCTGCCCGCGGGCGACACCGTCAGCGGTTATGATGAACTTCCCGGGGCTGACACATATGACGATGGCCAGATTCCCGGGGCTGACACTGAGGATGATGGCCAGATTGCCGGGGCTGACACTGAGGATGAGGGCGATGGCTGGGTCGCCTATATACTGAAGTATAACCCGCGCCAGTCTTTCATATTCACCACAACGGGATTCTGGATCTTCTTTCTTGTAGTGATGGCAGGGTTTGCCCTGATGCATAAAAAAAGAGCCATGTGCCATACATGGCTGCTGCTGGTGAGCCTTTACTTCTATTACCGGGTCGGAGGTCTGTTCATAATACTGCTGATGCTAACCACGGCACTGACTTACTTTACGGCCCTCATGACCGGCAGGGCTGAACGAAAGGCCGGAAAGCGCCTGTGGCTCATAACCAATATCGTTCTGCTGCTGGGCTTCCTCTCATACTTCAAGTATGCAGGTTTTATCACGGAGACGATTAATTCACTCTTCAACACGGCGTTTGTAGCTCATGATATCTTCTCAGCCTGGTCAAACAGCATGTTGGGAACATCGTTTGACATCAACACTATTGTGCTGCCGGTAGGGATATCGTTCTTCACCTTCCAGGCGCTGAGCTACAGCATTGATGTCTACAGGGGTCGTATGATGCCTGAAAGGAACTTCATCGATTTTGCCTTTTACCTGACCTTTTTTCCTCAGCTGGTGGCCGGTCCGATAGTAAGAGCCTCGGAGTTTATTCCCCAGATGAGGGGAGAGTACACCATCAGCCGAAACGAATTCGGGTATGGGGTATTCCTGATACTGCAGGGCCTTATCAAGAAGATGCTGATCTCCGACTTGATCTCTGTCGGGTTCATCGACAGGGTATTCGATACTCCGGCACTGTATTCGGGTTTTGAGAACCTCATGGCTGTCTACGGTTACGGCCTTCAGATCTACTGTGACTTCTCGGGATATACTGACATTGCCATAGGCGTGGCAATGCTTATGGGTTTCAGGCTGCCTCTCAATTTCAACTCGCCTTACAAGGCTGCCAATATTGGCGATTTCTGGAGGCGCTGGCACATCTCTCTCTCCAGATGGCTAAAGGATTACCTCTATATCCCTCTCGGAGGCAACAGGAAAGGCCCTGTAAGAACAGGTATCAACCTGATGATAACGATGCTTCTCGGAGGACTGTGGCATGGTGCTGCCATGCGCTTTTTGATATGGGGCGGCCTGCACGGGGTGGCACTTGTGGCAGATAAGGCCTGGCAGTGGATCTTCAGGGGTGTGCGAAGTAAATCACGTATGGCACGCATAGCCGGCATCATACTGACCTTCAACTTCGTGAGCTTCGCGTGGATATTCTTCCGTGCGGGAACAACGGAAGAGGCAGGGGTAATGCTGACGCAGATATTCACCTCATTCACACCGGGAGACTATGGCAGGGTCATAATGGCCTACCTGCCCGTGATGGTCCTTATTGCCTCAGGATATATTTTGCATTTTCTTCCCGTAACCACCAAGGAGGCTTACCGGGGCCTTTTCATCAGGCTGCCTCTGGTGATGAAGTTCCTGATAGCAATAGTGGTAGTCCTGCTGCTCCACAAGGTTGGAACCGATGTGGTTCAGCCTTTCATCTATTTCAGGTTCTGAGGAATTCCCGTTTCCTTCTGCTTTTTCCTGTACCAGGTATGAAAATCTATAGCCGCGGTGAGGCTATTTCCTTGACTCTGTCATCAATTCAGCTTCCGATATCCCTTTCGAGACGGCCCTTATCATTATCCTTCCCGGGTTTGTGCCGGCCCTGAGCAGGATTGAAGCTACCCCGGCTTCAGCCCTGGCAGGATTATCACCGATAAGCTCCGCATCACCCCTCACCGTGAATTCCACCAGCGAGCCAGTATTGTGGACAGGGTTACCGCCGGAGTCAACCATGGCGGCATGGATGAATATGACATCCGAGCCAACTGCCCGCAGCGGCTTGTTACTGAAGTCTGCCGTCAGGCGCAATGCAGTCGGCGGCCCTGGCGTGGTGACGCTGTGCGAGTCGAACTCGTTGCCATTCTTCAGCGCCGTCGCCCTCAGTGTTCCCGCTGAATACCCGGGCAGGGTGAAGGTAAAAGGGGGACGAGTGAGATTCGTTGCCGACGAATCCCTGTCAGGTCCCCGGACAGCAATCAGGGTATCATTCCGGAACAGCTGCACGCTGTCGGCGTTGCTGTATACCTTTACTGTATTCCCGGAAGAAGGGAGGTTATGATGCGCTATGAAGCATACCGGGCCATCGTCTGCCTGGCTCCGGTAGAACCAGTAGGCAAACTTCGGGAGCCTGAAGATATTCATGATGCCCGAGGCAGAAATATCAGGGGCACAACCTCTGTTGTAGTCGAACATTCCCCAGTTGGCGTCACCAATTCCCGGTCGTGCAAGGTTATCATTATGAGCCTCCTGGAAATTGTTTGCCTGTTGCAGGAGCCGGCCCTCTCTCTCACCGGGCTTCAGCCCTGAGGTTATCAAGGCCGGCACGGTGTCACTGAAGCCTGTCTGGCTGAGACCTTCATACTCCGCGCATGACTCCCGGTCTCCATACTCAGCTATGAAGAGAGGTTTCCGGGTCTCTCTCCCGTTGTGGTAATCAGGAGGCATTACATGCTGTCTTGCAGGAATGTAGACATCGCAGATGGTATCCATCCAGCTGCAGGTATAATTGTTACCGTAGGGGAGCTCCTCCTTCACCGTCTCATGAAGGCGCCGGAGGAAGCTGTATGGCATGACGGTCTCATTGAGCGAGGCCTCCCACATCAC
>JBHEOU010000010.1:0-521 GCA_046260645.1 Bacteroidales bacterium
ATTTATACTCATTGAAGTCATAAGGCATTGCAAGGGAAAGCTCATGAGCCAGTCCGGCAAAGTTCCTGTCATATGCCCTTATCATGCCGCTCTTTACATCATCGATCCGCACCTCTGCTCCATAAGGGTATTTTTCCCGGACTATTATCGCAACATCAACAAGGTTGCTGTCAACGGGCACTATCGCGATACGGGCATCATCTATGAACGGCAACTCTCTCAAAAGACGTTCATTATCTGCAAGACTCAGCGGTGAGATGGTGTCACCTTCCCTGAACAGGAGGTACTTGTTAAGGATCAGACGTTTGGTCTTGGTGTACGATGAGTTAAGGATTTTTTCAGGCCTGGAGGGGTCATTCTCAGAGGGGTTGTCAATATCTGTACCGAAAGCGTTGAGCCTGATGATCTCTTTAATCCTGATCACCCTGCCCGCATATGGGTCAAACGACGAAGTACTTCTCATTTTTTCCCTGGCGGAGCCCGGCGGTGACGGTTTGACGATGATCATATCATACAGGAGG
>JBHEOU010000010.1:531-7048 GCA_046260645.1 Bacteroidales bacterium
TGGTTATCCTGCGCCTCTCAGCCCTGACCTTGAGGGAATCATAAAATGCACGTGACAGAGTGTCATTCAGTGTCACAACCTGACAGTGCATTACACGGCCGGAAGATAACAACAGCAGCGATAGAAGAATTAATGATCGGGGAGCAATGATTTTACTGATGCATGGCTTCACTTTGTACTTGAATTGGCGTCAAGAACATCGTCAGAGTTAAACTGGAATCCGAGCCTCTTTCCAGTTATCAGCCTTGAGTGCTGGATCTTTGATTCTGCCTGTCCGACAGAAGCAATCTTTACCGCGTCATATGGCGGCACCAGGAGGTCAAAGTCAAGAGAATAGTTGATTGCGGTATATACTATTTTCTGCAGTGACTCAGTGCTGAAGGCTTCATTGCCGAAGTTGGTAAAGAGCATGCCCATCTGTCTCTTGCCTTCGACAAAGTATTGGTTCTCATGGTTGATGAAAATACGGGCAATGAGATAACCCAGGTCATCAAGCCTTGAAAACCTGAATGAATCGGCCAGGAAGTTGTATATGTTTATTATGCCGCTGTATGCGTTGAACTTGCTCTTCTGGATGTAGGCCGTCTTCCATGCCGGATGCTCGCGGTCAAACTGGAAAATGTTGGAGTGCATGCTGAAGAGAAGCATGTCGGCGGCAACCATCAGCTGGGCATCAAAAGAGCTCCTGTCAGTATACTCCATGCGTACCCTTGGATCCACACCCGTGAGGTTGCCGTTCACCTCCTTCGACAGGTTCTTGAGGATCTCCTTGACCATCATGAATGCCGTTGCCGTATTGTCAAACACCTGCTGTTTGAGTACGGATTTATTCCTGAGGGTGTCAACTATTGCTACCTTTCTCTGCGTTGTCTCGTCAGTCATGGTTAGGATATTTACTCGACCGACTAAATTAATATTTTATTTGAGATTTAAACAGGCACCAGAGAATTAATATGCCCTGGCGAATAGCACTCTTCTGACAGAAGGTTTCCCGGTGAGGATGCACTTTCCTTTCTCAACGGGAGGATTGAAAGGTATTGCCCTGATGGTAGCTTTTGTAAGGTTCTTGATCTGCTCCTCGGTCTCCGGCGTGCCGTCCCAGTGTGCCATGACAAACCCCCCCCTGTTTTCAATGATATCCAGAAACTCATCCCAGGTGTCTGCCTTATATGTATTCTGGTCCCTGAACTCAGAGGCTTTCCTGAAGATGTTTGCCTGTATCTCATCCATGAGGGCGGTCACATGCTCAACAATTTTTTCACGACTGATTGTCTCCTTGGTCAGGGCGTCACGGCGGGCAACCTCTACTGTGCCTTCCTGTAGGTCACGCGGCCCAATTGCCAGCCTTACCGGAACACCCTTCAGTTCATATTCGGCGAATTTGAAGCCAGGCTTCTGGGTGTCGCGGTCGTCATATTTAACCGTCAGGCCTGCCTTTTCCAGCTTTTCCTTAAGGTCAAGGGCTATCTCTGAGATACCGTCAAGCTGTTCGTTACCCTTGTAGATAGGCACTATAACCACCTGAATGGGAGCAAGCTTTGGCGGAAGCACCAGCCCGTTGTTATCAGCATGAGCCATGACCAGTGCTCCGATCAGCCGTGTGGTCACTCCCCATGAGGTGGCCCATACATAGTCGAGCTTCCCTTCACGGTTGGTAAACTGCACATCGAAAGCCTTTGCAAAATTCTGCCCGAGGAAATGGCTCGTGCCTCCCTGCAATGCCTTGCCATCCTGCATCAGCATCTCAATTGTATAGGTGTCAATAGCCCCGGCGAACTTTTCACTCTCGGTCTTGACCCCCTTTATCACAGGCACAGCCATGTAGTTCTCAACAAAATCAGAATAGACACCCTGCATTCTCAATGCCTCCTCCTGAGCCTCCTCCATAGTGGCATGGGCGGTATGGCCCTCCTGCCAGAGGAACTCGGTGGTACGCAGGAAGAGTCTTGTACGCATCTCCCACCTGACCACGTTGGCCCATTGGTTTATCAGCAGTGGGAGATCACGGTATGACTGTATCCAGTCCTTGTACGTATTCCAGATGATGGTCTCTGAAGTAGGCCTTACAATGAGTTCTTCTTCAAGTTTGGCATCCGGATCCACCACTATGCCCTTCCCGTCAGGTGAGTTCATGAGCCGGTAATGTGTCACGACGGCGCACTCCTTCGCAAATCCTTCAACATGAGCAGCCTCACGGCTGAAAAACGATTTCGGGATAAAGAGCGGGAAATATGCATTCACATGCCCTGTAGCCTTGAACTTCCTGTCGAGTTCGGCCTGGATCTTTTCCCATATCGCGTATCCGTAGGGTTTGATGACCATGCAGCCCCGAACTGCCGAGTTCTCGGCCAGATCGGCTTTTATCACCAGATCATTGTACCATTGTGAATAATTTTCTTCCCTGTTTGTAAGAAACTTGGCCATTCTTCAGTTATAGTATTTGTATTATTGTTATTTCGCAAAAAGATTGCGTAAAAATAGACAAAACTTGCGAACCTGAAAGGAAGCATATGATGAAGAAGAAAATTTTGCTCGCGACGATAGCAGTTGCAGCCATGACCACAATGGCCGCTGCAGCGGACCGGGACCCATCGGGGACAGGACCGCGATCAGCCAATGGCAGCCAGCAGGTAATTGTGAATAACTATTACCTGCAGGGCGGATATGAATACACCTCGAGATTAAAGCGGTTTCACACCTCCTACGTAACTTTCGACTTCTACTCTCCCATGTACACCGAGGTCTACTGGTACAGAGGCACGCCATATACATGGGGTGTGTCAATCTATGACGACTGGTATTACTATGGCGGCAATGTCTCCAGGCATTCATGGACCAGTGGATTCGGAGGCTCTTACTGGTGGGGATATGAACCGTGGTGGGGGTACAACTCCAGGATTGGTTACGGATGGAGTTCATGGTATAACAATGGCATCAGCTACAGTGTTAACTATTACCTCGGCAGGCCGCACTACCATTACCCGGTTGCCTACAGCAGCTGGAACAGTCACCGCTATGGGAACTACTCGCGACCCCTGACAGTGATTAACAACAACACTTATAACTACTATTACGGGTCAGAAAAGAGGAACAGCAACCAGGGACGCACTGCAGGGTATAACCCTGCTAACCCTTCCACTTCCGGGCGCAGGACGGGATACACAGCAACCGGAGGCAGAAGTTCTTCTGCAGGAACAGCCCCGGTCTCCTCCGGCAGCACCGGCACTCAGGCCGGCACACGAACTGGTACCAGGAGCAGCGCCCAGACCGGCACACGGAGTGGCACACAGACCGGCACACGGAGCACATCTCAATCCGGTAACCAGGGTAACACCCAGACTAATAACCAGGGCGGCAATACGGGCACCGGAGAGACGGCCGGTGAAAAGGACAAGAACAACAACGGCCTCCGTATGGGACAGCACAGGCGAGGCGTGGCAGAGCCCCCGGAACCCGGAGATAATAACCTGCCCCGCACCAATAACCCGAATGTCAATGACCGCACCGATCCGGGCATGGAGAAAGAAAATCCTTCACGGGGCAATGTAAGGCAACAGACAGGAACGCCTTCCGGTTCATCGCCGGCCAAGGAAACCAACGCTCGGAAGACACGCGGAAAGAAGTCTGAAAACCTGTCAGAAACAACCGTCAAAGGCACCGAATCAAGAAAAACATCCAGTTCTTCGAAGAGAAGAAGATAATTGATTGCCCTCCAGAGCATAATTGGTACGAAATTTGTATAAATTTGAGTATATAATTACAGGAGGGTAAAATGAAAAAGTTTTGGTACATAATTCCGGCAGTATTTGTGACAGCAAGTTCATGCACATCATTGAACTTCAATGGCACTGCCAATGACGATCTGTATTACAGGCCGTCGGAACAACCGGTTACTACAGCGCAGAGCCCTGTACAGGCAGCAGTAGATGGCCAGATATACTATGATAACATCTTTGCTGGTGATACACTCATTGCTGACGAGTATATTCCTGATAATGAATACATGGCATACAATGCCGATGCAGGAACAACAGTGGTAAACAACTACTACGGCTCCAGCGCAGCCGAAAGAATATACCTCTTCAATGATGATTATTTCTACCCCTATTGGAGAGATCCGTTCTACTTTTCGCCTTTCTCAGCCAGACTCAGCTTCGGGTACGGCTACCGGGGAATGTACGGATATCCCTACTCATGGGGTTATGATCCCTTTTATTCAGACTTTTACTCCCCATGGTCATATTACAGTCCCTACTATTCATACTGGGGCGGATACCCCTACTATAACTACTACGGGTACAACAGCTACAATCCCTGGTATTCGGGTTACGGATCTTCTTATTACTACCGTAGCTCTGATAACCCTGGAACTGTCGGACGCAGGGGTGGCTACAGCACAATGTCAAGGGGATCATACACTACCTCAGACACCAGGAGCAAGTCAGGATATGCCCCTTCGGGCACTCTGAACAGCAGGAGGACCCCCGGTACATCCACAGGTACAAGAACTGAGTCAGGAACAACAACTACCGGAACCCGCAGAACTACACAGGAGCCTGGAACCTACAACAAGGCAGGATCAACCGGTACAGGTACTGTAACACGGCCGGAATACACCCGCCGCGAACCAGCAGGAAATACTGAACAGACACAAACGAGAACCCAGTCAACTACTGTCATACCCCCGACCCAGTCTCAGACGAGAACCCAGTCTCAGACTCAGTATCAGCCACCGGCCAGTACGCAGACACAGAGTGTGAACAGGCCGCAGTATAAGACTACTGAAAGAACTTACACACCGAGCTATGACAACCCTAGGGTAAGCTCAAGGCCTTCTTACAACACCACCCGCAGCAGCGGAACGGTGCAAAGCACCAGTCCGGTATACAACAGGAGCACACCCGCACCTGGCCGCAGCTCATCAGCTTCTTCACCCACAAGGTCATCGTCACCTTCAGTACAGTACTCGACTCCGTCACGCAGCAGCTCATCACCAAGCTATAACAGGAGCAGCGGCGGTTCATCATCATCGTCCTCCGGAGGCAGAAGCAGCAGCTACAGCTCAGGAAGCTCATCATCATCGGGCAGCAGCTATAGCTCAGGGTCATCCTCTTCATCGTCTTCCTCATCCTCTTCCTCCTCATCGTCAGGCGGCAGAAGGAGATAATGTTACATTCTGTTAACTAGCGTATATGTTCCGTAAAAGGCAGGAGCAACAGGGCTTTTGTATCAAAAAAAGCAGGAAATGAAACTGCATGAGCAATATCTCTCAAAAGGAATTGAATGATAAATTTCATGCAAGTTCCATCCGACCAATGAAATAATAATTTTAAGCGAATGAAAAGAATAGTAATACTTATAGCCGCAACAGTTCTGTTGCTCCCGGCACGGGTCAGCGGACAGAACCTGGATGATGTAGTGAGATACTCAAAAATCTTCTACCAGGGCACTGCCAGGTTTAACGCAATGGGTGGCGCTTTCACTGCACTTGGCGGCGATATCTCGGCATTAGCCCTGAACCCTGCTGCCGCCGGCGTATTCCGTTCAACGGAATTTACCGTCACCCCCGTAGTCCTTTTCAGGGACTTGAATACCAACTATAACGGCTTCAACAGTAATGACATGAATACGGGACTGACCCTCGGACAAATTGGATTGGTCTCATCTTTTGGAACCGGCAATGGTTCCGGGTTGTCAAACCTTAGTTTTGCCTATTCATTTAACAGGACAAATAATTACTACCGTCATTCTGTGATAGATGGCATCAATGAAAATGGCTCGATGGCCGACTTCTGGGCTCTTCAGGCTGACGGATACAGAACCGGGGAGCTTGACGGCGCTGCCTGGATAGCTTATGAGGCTTACCTTATTGATACCCTCCCGAATTTCCTGGACCAGTATGCTTCAATATTTTCATACTACGGTGAGACAGACCCGGCATATGGCCAGCAGGTGAAAAGAACAATCGACAATGCAGGCTTCAGCAACGAACATAACATTGCGCTGGGTGCAAATATCAACAACAAACTTTACCTGGGTGCGGGCTTCGGAATTACAAACATCTCCTATACCGGCCACTATGTTCACACTGAGGTGGATGAGGCACAGAATGTATTTGATTTCGCGAATTTTGTCTATACTGATCACTTCAACGCCGTTGGTTCAGGCTGGAACTTCAAGGTTGGCGTAATTGCCAGGCCAATAGAATCGCTTCGCATCGGGGTCAGCTTCACTACGCCTACTATCTACACTGTAAATGAGGTATTCTATAATAGTCTCACCGCAAAGCTCGATAATGATACGCCGAATGATCCGGGTGACGATGCTAACCCTGCCATCAGCCAGGACGACATGACCTACCGCTACCGTATGACCACTCCTTACCATATCAATGCCGGAATTGCATACCAGGTGGGTAGCATAGCCATGATCAGCGCCGATTACGAGTTCATTGACTATGCCTCAGCCAGGTTGAGCAAGGGTGCAGACGGTTACGATTTCAATGATGAAAACGAGG
>JBHEOU010000010.1:7058-18560 GCA_046260645.1 Bacteroidales bacterium
TGTCTCCTCTGAACTGGGAAGCACCGGCAACCTTAGACTGGGAGCCGAGGTACGCTTGGGTAGTCTTTATCTCCGCGGAGGTTACAGCTATTACGGCTCAGCATTCAGTTCAGGAACCCTCAACGAGGATTCCGATTCCAACGGCTTCAGCGCCGGAATCGGTTACCGGCAGAATAAGTTCTATGTAGACATGTCTATGGTCTGGCTGAACAGTTATGAGTCCTACATGATGTACCCTGATGACCTGCGAAGCGCTCCCCTCTACAGTAGCGATCCCGCATACCTCAGTACCAAAGACAAGTACCTCTCTTTAACGGTTGGATTGAAATTCTGATAGTTGGTTAACGATTCTAAGTATCCGGGGACCGCTGCAGCAATGCTCCGGTCCCTGGTCCGTTATTCAGCAGCATGTCAATGATGCTCAACCGCCCTGTAAAGCCGAACTTATCGCTGAAAACCTGAGTATATGGTATCTGGGAATACCCGCCGACACCCGAAGGTCTCTTTGGTGATATTGAGTACCTGTAATCTTCTTTATGGATTCCGGCAGGGATGAATTCCCCGCTGAACGATATTTCCGCTGAGAGTCCGGCTGCATCGCAGACAGCTATCAGCGCCTCGGTATTGAGATCAACCAGAAAAGTGAATGGCCTGGAAATGACCTGGCTGATGGCATCGTAATAGTACTCGAAAAAGGGCGCAGCGGCATATGCTGATCTGATCCCCCTGAGGTGCAGCTCTCTCCATCTCCTTCCGTTGTCAATCTTCAGCTCGCTCAGCGCCGTCTTGTGAAATGAACCCCGCATTACCGGCACAATCAGTGCCAGAGGACCGTTGGCGCCCAGTATCACACACCTGTTGCGGTAGGTCTGCTTGAGGTAATTCTCATGCTTTTCGATGATGACTTTACGTGTACCGGCAATCAGGCTGAAGTATTCAGCCGGTGGAAAGTAGGCCGTCGAAAGAAGTACCTCCCCGCCCATGGTCTTCTATAGCCTGTTTATCCTGCTGGCTGAGAATCCGGCTCCGAATCCGTTGTCAATATTCACCACCGTGACCCCGGCGGCACAGCTCGTGAGCATGGCAAGAAGTGCCGAGAGGCCCCCGAAGGAGGCACCGTATCCTACACTGGTGGGCACGGCTATGACCGGCATATTTACCAGTCCTCCCACAACACTTGCAAGGGCCCCTTCCATGCCTGCAATGACAACCGCTACCCTGCACCCGCGTATCTCAGGCAGCTTGTCAACCAGCCTGTGAATCCCGGCCACACCTGCATCATAGATCCTTACAACATCGTTGCCCAGCAGTTCGGCTGTGACGGCAGCCTCTTCAGCCACCGCCATGTCGGAGGTGCCGGCTGATATAACCGCTATTTTTGAGGGCAGAGGAACAATCTCCTTTCTCCTGATGCTGATTATGCGGGCAATTTCAAAATAGACTGCATCCGGGAAGAACGGGCTGATGTATTCGAACATCTCCCTCCCCGCCCTGGTGCCAATTATATCATTGCCGTGACTCTCCATCGCCCCGAAAATGGCCCTTACCTGTTCGTTAGTCTTGCCTGCGCAGTAGACAATCTCAGGGTACCCGGTCCGAAGCTCACGGTGGTGGTCTATACGCGCAAAACCAAGGTCGGTATATGGAAAGTCACGCAGCTTCTCCATTGCGTCATCCACACTCACAGATCCGTCTCTGATCGCTTTAAGTATTCTCTCAAGCTCGTTTGTATTCATAATCCTGATTTTATTTGTTCATGCTGCCGCTGCGGTAACCCTCAGCATCTATTGTAATATAATTGTATCCCAGTTTTTTGATGGCAGAAGTTAGCGCTCCCCTGATATCATCATTCAATATTTTGGCAAACTGGTCACGCCTGAGTTCGATGCGCACCAGATCTCCATGGATCCTTACGCGTGCCCCTGCAAAACCCATTTCCGTTGTAAGACTCTCTGCCTCCTCTGCCCTGCGAAGATTCTCCTCCGTTATTGATGTGTCATGAGGAAATCGTGTGAGAAGGCATGAGTTAGAGGGTTTGTCACTTATAGCCAGGCCCGCTTCCCTTGCCAGCACCCTGATTTCACTCTTGGTCAGCCCTGCTTCCGCAAGAGGACTCTTGATGCCAAGCTCCCTGAGCGCCTTCATGCCGGGACGGTAGTCGAGGAGGTCATCTGCATTGGTACCGTCAAAAACATATGCATATCCTCCTTCCCTGGCTGCATTGGTAACAGCCTTCATCACCTCGCTCTTGCAGAGATAGCACCTCTCGGGTGGATTGGAGACAACAGGCCCGGGCATAGCCATACTAATCTCCATATGTTTAATGCCGGCACTCTTACAGAACGCTGCCGCGTCACGTACCTCGGACCGGAACATATAGGGAGTGGTGATCGTCACGGCCATCACCCTAAGCCCTTTGACTCCTGCGGCAAAGCTGGCCAGGTACGTACTGTCGGTGCCTCCCGAGAGAGCTATCACTGCTGATCCGGCATCGGACATGATGGTGGTCAGCCTGTTTGTCTTGTCGGTCCGTGTCATGGTGATTGCAGTGCCTGTGCAGTTATCTCGTGTATCACCTGCTTCATGGGCAGTCCGGTCTCCCCGGCAATGGCTGCGCACCTGTCGGCCTCCGGTTTGACGGATACGAGGCGGTCTTTATAGTATGACTTCTTGATGACAACCTTTCCAAAGCGCGTCTCAATCTCCACAAAATCACGGTGCAGGGTCTCCTTGCTGAAGGGCGTCACCCTCAGTCCGATGGTAGTCGACTCGGTGAAGAGTATCTCTCTTACTGCATTTCTATGTTCTTCCTCGCAGATGACACTGATGGTGAAAGCCGGCCGGCCCTTTTTCATAATCACCGGGGTAAACCATACATCACCGGCTCCGGCAGAAAAGAGCTTCGCCGATATGTAGTCTGACAACTCCGGATTCATGTCATCTACATTGCACTCCACCAGCAAAGCCTGGTGACCTTTCTCTTCTTCAGGCTCTGTCTCGGCCAGAAAGACCCTGAGGATATTCGGTCGTGCGGGATTATTCTTCTGTCCTATGCCGTAGCCTGTACGGACGATGGAGAACTTTGTTCCGGGCGGCAGAGGACTGGCCAGCGCGGCAATGATAGCCGCTCCCGTAGGCGTGGTGGCTTCAAAGCTGACCCCGCCGGTGTGCACGGGAAAACCGGCTATGATACGGGCTGTGGCCGGCGCCGGTACGGGCAACAGGCCATGTTCGCACCTGACCATGCCGCTGCCCAGCTCAACGGTTGAGACATAAACCCTGTCAACACCCAGAGCATCATAGCAGATGGCAGAACCAACAATATCGACAATGGAATCGATGGCACCCACCTCATGGAAATGGATCTCATCTATTGGCTTGTCATGCACGGCTGCCTCCGCTTCGGCTATCAATGTGAAGATCCGCATTGCCAGATCAGTGACCTTTTCGGAGAGGGAGCTTCCCTTAATTATTTTTCGTATGTCAGACAGGTTGCGGTGGCCGTGACGATGATCATGCCCGTTTCCAGGGCCATTCTCATGTTCATTCTCATGTACGTGTGCATGGTTGTGTTCATGGTTGTGTTCATGGTCGTCTGCATGGTCATGTGCATGGTCGTGTTCATGATCGTCTGCATGGTCATGTCTATGTGGATGCTCGTGTGCATGTTCATGGCCCTTTCCGTGACTGTGCAGATGACTATGTTCAGCGCTTTCTGCCTCATCAGTCAATACGGTGACCCTGGTGCCCGTAATCCCGTGCCTCTGATCGCTGGTGATATCCAGCCTCCAACCCCCGATATTCAGTTTCTCCAGCCCGTTGATCAGGGTATCTCGGCTGACACCCAGGTCTATCATGGCCCCAAGGTTCATGTCGCCACTGATTCCTGAAAAACAGTCGTAGTACACTATTTTCATTTTCATTTAGTTTTTTTAACAGTTAATTGATCTCCTTGCGCTACTGCGGAAGACCGCCTGCTCAGGCTGCTAATATAAGAATACGGTGGCGATATATTAAAAAAAATGTTTACTTTGCATCTTCTCATTTTGGGGTAATATTATAGATTAAAGGGAATGAAAAGACGAAATTTTATACGCAGTTCGGCAGGTGCCGGATTGGCAGCAGGAGCTTTCCTGAGTTTTGGTCGTTATGAGAAGGTACTGGCCGGCAGTCCTCTTCCGGCAGGGGCCAATTATGATCTTGTCGCTGTCATGGGTGGCGAACCTGCTGCCATGTTTGACATGGGCATCCAGGCACTCGGTGGAATGGGGACATTCGTTGGTAAGGGACAAAAAGTACTTGTCAAACCAAATATAGGATGGGATGTTGTTCCCGAAAAGGGAGCCAACACCCACCCGGCACTTGTAAAACGGATAATAGAGCACTGCTTCAGGGCTGGCGCAAAAGAGGTCTATGTATTTGACAATACATGCGATAACTGGATCAAGTGCTATAAGAACTCTGGAATTGAACAGGCCGTTAAAGATGCCGGCGCCAAGATGGTCCCCGGCAATTCCGAGAGCTACTACCAGGAGGTGACCATCCCCAACGGCAAGCAGCTCACAAAAACAAAGGTGCATGAGCTTGTGCTCAGCAGTGATGTCTTCATCAATGTTCCGGTGCTTAAGAACCACAGCTCCGCAAGGATGACCGGCGCTCTCAAGAACATGATGGGTGTTATATGGGATCGCGGATACTGGCACAGGAACAATCTCAACCAGTGCATAGCTGATTATGCTCTTTACCCGAAGAAGCCTTCACTGAACATCATGGATGCATATAACGTGATGATGCGTAATGGCCCCCGGGGGGTCTCGAAGGAAGACCTGTCAAATATGAAGTCTCTGATGCTTTCTACCGATATGGTGGCCATTGATGCCGCAGGGGCAAAGATGATGGGAAAGGAACCTGATACAATTGAACACATAGCCCTGGCAGCAGCCATGGGCATCGGTAAGATGGACCTGGCAACAATGAATATCCACCGGATGAAAATGTAGGTGTTCATGAAGTCGTCTGCACTTAAACACATACGTACTGTATTTTCCGTATTTGTCCTTCTTCTTTTTGCGTTCCTGTTTATTGACTTCAGAGGCATACTTGGGGAAAAGGCCTTCGGTCCCATCCTCTACCTGCAGTTCGTACCTTCGTTACTTAAATTTTTTATTGCCGGAGTGGCTGCCGCCACGGGCTTCATTGTGGTGATTGTCCTTACACTGCTTACCGGCAGGACTTACTGCAGCTTCCTCTGTCCCCTGGGTATCTTCCAGGATGCCATAAGCCGTGTCGGAGGCATGGTCAAGAGACGCTTCCGCAGGTACGGATACAAGAAGCCATATACGATTCTGCGCTATTTCATCCTGGTGCTTACTGCAGGAATATTGCTGCTGGGAGGTGTATATGTCCTTACCATCCTTGATCCGTACAGCACTTTCGGCCGGTTCATGACCTATTTTGCACAGCCTGCAGTTCTGTTTGTCAATAACCTGGTGGCTTCACTGCTGGGAGAATTTGACATCTATTCAATTTACAGGGTTGACATCAAGGCCTATGAGCTTGCTGTTTACATCATACCGTCAGCTTTTCTGCTGCTCATAGGGTTCCTGGCATTCAGGTACGGCAGGCTCTATTGTAACACCGTCTGCCCTGTGGGCACCCTGCTTGGCCTTCTGAGCAAATTTTCACTGTTCAGGGTCAGGTTTGAGGAGGAGAAATGCACGCGTTGCGGCCGGTGCTCCATGGCATGCAAGTCATCCTGTATAGACTTTCTGAACAAACATATTGATTTAAGCCGGTGTGTCAACTGTTTCAACTGCATTGACTCGTGCAAGGAGAACGGTATGTCTTACGGGCTTGTCAGGCTGAAGCGTAAAAGCATTGAGAAGGATACCACTGACGCCTCGAGGCGTAATTTTCTGACCGGATCACTGATAATGATCGCAGGCACATCACAGATAGTGCGCTCACAGACCACCACCCCTTCCCCCACAAAAGATTCAACGGTGAAGGAGGACAGGCTTTACCCGGTGTCACCTCCCGGTTCGATAGGCCTTGCTTCGTTTACATCAAGATGCACCGCATGTACCCTCTGCGTCACATCATGCCCCACACACGTAATCCAACCCTCTGTTAACGAGTATGGCTTTGCCGGAATAATGCAGCCCAGGATGGATTTTCACAGCGGATTCTGCAACTTTGACTGTAACCGCTGTACCGATGTGTGCCCCACAGGTGCAATAATGCCGCTGATGATTGAGGCTAAGAAACTAACTCAGATAGGCAAGGCAGTCTTCATCAAGGATAATTGCATTGTTCAGACTGAAAAGACAGCCTGTGGTGCCTGCTCAGAACATTGCCCGACAAAAGCATGCCATATGGTTCCTTTTGAAGGCAGACTTCTTATCCCGGAGGTGAAGGACGATATTTGCGTCGGATGCGGAGCATGTGAATATGCATGCCCGACAAAGCCATACAAAGCGATCTTCGTCGACGGAAACCCCATCCATGAAGCGGCACTCAAACCCGAGACCGATGAACTTGATGCCGCTCCGGAAGAGTTCCCCTTCTAAATAGCCCCCCCTTTTTTATAGATGTCCCTTCTAAATAGCTCCCCCTTTTATAGAGTTCCCCTTCTAAAAAGTTACCCTTTCTGAAGAGTCACCCTTCTAAAGAGTATCCTTCAGCAGTATTCCCTTTCTGAAGAGTACCCCTTCTGAACCCATTTACTGCCGGCGCAGAACCCTCCGGGTTATCGTGAGGAAATGCGGTTCAATAAATTCGGAAAACATGATAATTGTCCTGAAAGGCAGCGGTTAATTCCATTAATTTGCGCTATCTTTTTTTTGCGAATCTTAAAATTGATTTTATATGAAACCCACACATATTGAGCACATTGGAATTGCAGTCAATTCAATTGCCGATGCTATTCCGTTCTATGAAAGGGTCCTGGGCCTCAAATGTTACAACATTGAGGAGGTTGCCGATCAGAAGGTTAAGACCGCCTTTTTCATGATTGGTCAGACAAAGATAGAGCTTCTTGAATCAACGGACCCTGAAGGTCCTATTGGCAAATTCCTGGAAAAGAGGGGAGAGGGGATACATCATATTGCGTTTGCCGTCGAAAACATCGAAGAGAGGCTTCTTGAGGCTGAAGCCGCAGGGATAAGGCTGATTGACACGACACCACGACGCGGTGCGGAAGGAATGAGCATCGCCTTCCTTCATCCGAAATCGACTCTGGGTGTGCTCACTGAGTTCTGTGAAGACAAGAATAGACACAACAACAAATAAAAAGATCCGATGAACAGTCAGGAAAGAATCAAGCAACTCCTTGATTACAGGGATAAAGCGCGAAAAGGCGGAGGTGATAAACGCATTGATGATCAGCATTCAAAAGGAAAACTGACCGCCAGGGAGCGAATAACCATGCTTCTTGATGAAGGCAGCTTCGAGGAGTATGACATGTTTGTTACGCACCGTACCGAGGACTTCGGGCTGGCCGACAAGAAGTATCTCTCTGACGGAGTGATTACCGGGCATGGTACTATAGACGGCAGGGTGGTATATGTCTATGCCCAGGATTTTACAGTATTCGGAGGCTCACTCTCGGAGACATTTGCACAGAAGATTTGCAAGATCATGGATCAGGCGATGCAGGTTGGCGCCCCGGTCATAGGCATCAACGACTCCGGCGGCGCCCGGATACAGGAAGGGGTCAGAAGCCTGGCAGGATATGCCGAAATCTTCGAACGGAACATTCTCGCTTCAGGAGTGATACCCCAGATCTCCGCCATCTTCGGTCCGTGCGCAGGAGGGGCCGTCTACTCTCCGGCCCTGACCGACTTCATTGTGATGAGCCGCAAGAGCAGCTATATGTTCGTTACCGGACCGAAGGTTGCCAAGACTGTCACGGGTGAGGATATCTCTATCGAAGATCTTGGCGGTGCCACGGTTCATACCACCAAGTCAGGCGTGGCACACTTCGCCGTCGATGAAGAGCAGGAGGGCCTTGACCTTATAAGAAAACTTCTCACCTTCATGCCCCAGAATAACCTTGAAGAGCCTCCCCAGACCGAGTGCGATGACCCCATAGACAGGCTTGAGGATGAGCTTAATGACATTATCCCGGAAAGCGCCAACCAGCCGTATGACGTCAAGGACGTTATCGTCAGGGTGGTCGACTACCACGACTTTACCGAAGTGCATGAGGCATATGCAAAGAACATTGTTGTTGGTTTTGCAAAGTTCGACGGCATGCCTGTCGGCATAGTGGCCAACCAGCCCGCATACCTTGCCGGAGTCCTTGACATTGAGGCGTCAAGGAAAGCGGCCCGCTTCATCCGTTTCTGCGATGCCTTCAACATCCCCATCGTGACCTTTGTGGATGTGCCGGGGTTCCTTCCCGGATCAACGCAGGAGTACGGCGGCATAATAATCCACGGTGCCAAATTGATGTATGCCTATGGTGAGGCCAACGTGCCGAAAATCACGGTGACACTCCGGAAATCATACGGTGGCGCCCACTGCGTGATGTCATCAAAACAGCTCCGCGGCGATCTTAACTATGCATGGCCTACCGCCGAGATCGCGGTGATGGGTCCCCAGGGAGCCATAGAGATCCTTGACGGAAGGGAGATAAGCGAGATTAAAGACCCTGTTGAACGCAAGGAATTCGTCGCACGGAAGGAGGAAGAATACCGCTCGAAGTTCGCCAACCCCTATGAGGCCGCGAAATTCGGCTACCTTGATGACGTGATAGAGCCGCGTAACACCCGGTTCAGGGTCATAAGGGCACTCAGAACCCTCTCGACAAAGAAGGATCCCGGTCCAATGAAGAAACACGGTAACATACCACTTTAAACTGTGAATTATGACAACCCAGTTGTTACTTTCAGTACCCGCTGCCGCGCTTGAACCCATAACCTGGACCATAGTCGTGGTGGGAATAGGGATCGTCTTCCTTTCACTGTTGCTGGTATATCTTTTCTTCAGGTATGTGCTTACCTTCATCCTGAACTTCAGGCTCCGCAGTTTCGCCCGTAAAAAGGGGATAGATCCTGCAGAGATCCATACTGTTAAGACAATACAGTCAGGGGAGGTCAATGCCGCCATCGCCATGGCTCTCTACTCATACTTCAATGAGCTACATGACGTGGAGAGCGGGGTGATCACAATCAAACGTGTCTCCAGAAATTACTCTCCATGGAGCTCCAAACTGTACAACATGAAAAATCTGTAAGATCATAATTAGACGATTGCAAGATGAAAAGTTTCAAATTCCTGATAAACGGTAACCAGTATGAGGTTGATGTCCTGGATGTTGACGGCAACATGGCAAAGATAGAGGTGAACGGCACGGTGTACGATGTGGAGATGCAGCGTGAGATACCCACGATCAAGACAGCGGTGGCACCTCCTCCCCGGGCAAGGGAGGTAAAGGAGATTAAACCGGCTGCCGAAAAGAGTGCCGGCACGGGCAAGGATGCTGAAGTCAGAGCCCCGCTGCCGGGAGTGATTCTCCAGGTGATGGTCAGACCGGGTGACGATGTTACCGTCGGACAAACCCTTTGCACCCTTGAGACAATGAAAATGGAGAACGCCATCAAGACCGAAAATGGAGGCAAGGTGGCTTCAGTGAATATTGCCCCCGGACAGCAGGTTCTCCAGGATGAGGTATTAATCGTAATTACCGGGTGATGGCTAAAAGAAAATCATGGACAATGTTTGCCCTGCTGGTGATCGTCTCACTGGCATGGCTGGCATTTGTGAAACCTGAACAGGATAAACAGCAGGCCCTGGCAGACAGCGGTGCCGTTGCAGGCACTTATTTTGAGTACAGCCAGACACCCGTTGATACAGAGCTGAAGTTCCTCGATGGCCTCAAACAATTCTGGGCTTTCACCGGCTTCAGAAACGCCACCCCGGGACACCTTATAATGATAGTGATCGGTCTGGTCTTTATATTCCTGGCAATCAGGTATGAGTACGAGCCTCTCCTGCTTGTGCCTATCGGGACAGGTATCCTGATAGGGAACATTCCCTTCTTCACTGACGGAGACATGAACCTCCAGGTAGGAATTTACCAGCAGGGGAGCGTTCTCAACTACCTTTATTTCGGTGTCCTCAAAGGGATCTACCCGCCCCTTATTTTCCTGGGTATTGGTGCCATGACCGATTTCTCTTCGCTGATCTCCAACCCGCGGCTGCTGCTGCTTGGAGCCGCAGCACAGGTAGGGATCTTTGCAGCATTCATCGGGGCACTGCTTCTTGGATTCAATATGCCTGAAGCCGGCGCCATAGGCATCATCGGCGGAGCTGATGGCCCGACGGCAATATTCCTGTCATCACGACTGGCTAACGGGGTAAATGTCCTTGCTGACGGAACGACAGTCAAAAACCTGATCGGTCCGATAGCCATAGCTGCCTATTCATACATGGCCCTGGTGCCGGTGATCCAGCCTCCCATCATGCGGCTGCTCACCAGCAAAAAGGAGAGGCAGATACGCATGAAGCCGCCGCGCGCGGTAACGAAGACTGAAAAGATACTCTTCCCCATATTCGGGCTTATCCTAACATGCTTCATCTCACCGGGGGCCCTTCCTCTGCTGGGGATGCTCTTCTTCGGAAACATCCTCAAGGAATCAGGTGTGACAAAACGCCTGGCCGAGACTGCACGCACTTCTCTCATAGATATAGTGACTATAATGATAGGTCTTACCGTTGGTGCCTCCACCCAGGCTGACGTTTTCCTCACCAGGGAATCAGTACTGATTTTCGGACTGGGCGCTGCGGCATTTGCCGTGGCAACAACCTGCGGCGTGCTCTTTGCCAAGGGCATGAACCTCTTCCTTTCAGGAGATAATAAGATCAACCCGCTGATTGGGAACTCGGGCGTGTCGGCAGTGCCTGACAGCGCACGCGTCTCGGAGATGGAAGGACTCAAGGCTGACAAGACGAACCATCTGCTGATGCATGCCATGGGACCAAACGTTGCCGGCGTAATCGGTTCAGCTATAGCAGCAGGTATACTGCTGAGTTATCTCGGATAAATACTTAAGTTTGTTAATAATTCACCATCAGAGGTAATATGAAACAGGCTGTGACAGGAAATGCCGGACCAAAAGTGAGGTCCGATATCGAAGTGAGACTGGAACTCACTGATAGCGGAGGCATCGAACTGAGTCTCAAATCAAAGGTTAAAAGCATGTACGGCAACGCCATTGAAGCGCAATGCCGCCATCTGCTCGGTCTCTTCGGGGTAAGGAACGCAAGGATGACCATTAATGATTCCGGAGCACTCCCATTCGTCATTGCGGCGCGAGTTGAGGCTGCGGTAAGAGCCCTGACAGGCACGGAAGCCTCGTTCCTCCCGGACATGATTGCTGAAAACAGTTATGCCTCATCACGTGAGAGATTCAGGTTTTCACGGCTCTATCTCCCGGGAAACAGTCCGGGTATGTTCCTCAACGCAGGACTTCATTCACCTGACGGAGTGATTCTTGA
>JBHEOU010000100.1:0-3354 GCA_046260645.1 Bacteroidales bacterium
AAAATGAAGTTTGTGGAAAAAAAAGTAAAACTTTACCCGTTACATGAAGGTAATAAAATATCTCATTGCAGTAGTCACTTCCAGAGACCTGGGAAATTTATCTGATGCCGTTGTGAAAGATTGGGATCTGACGATTGAAAGACTGCTGTATCATTATCCGGAGGTTGAAATAGTGGTCCCTGGCCATGGATATCCGGGTGGCACTGAATTACTGCATCATACCATAGCCCTGATTGAGAATGAGAAAAGGGATTGAAAACATCAGCAACAAGTTCATCAGTGCCATAGAGCGGGGTGGCAACGCACTTCCTCATCCTGCAGCTTTATTCGGTATCTTCGGGTTATTGACCATACTGATCTCAGGCCTTGGGCATTTACTTGGCTGGCAGGGTATCAATCCCGCTAACGGCGAAACAGTTGGAGTAATCAATCTCGTTTCGAAGGATGGACTGCACCGGATCATTCTGGAGATGGTTGACAGTTACACTGGTTTTGCTCCGCTGGGGATTGTAATGGTAGCCCTTCTGGGGATAGGTGTCGCAGAGAGCAGCGGACTGATAAAGACGGCCATTAATGCAGTAATACAGCGGGCACCGGCCAGATCGGTCACTTTCATCATTGTTTTTGCGGGCATCCTTTCCAACGTGGCATCTGACCTGGGTTACATACTGATAATTCCGCTTTCAGGGGTTGTTTTCCACACACTAGGGAGGCACCCTATTGCAGGGATGTCGGCTGCTTTCGCAGGTGTAAGCGGTGGATTCAGTGCCAACCTGCTGATTGGTACTATAGATCCGTTGCTGGCAGGGTTATCAACCGAGGCGGCCCGGATCATAGACCCAAATTATTATGTTATGCCGACAGCCAACTACTATTTTATGGTGGTATCAACAATTGTAATATCCCTGGCAGGCACATGGGTGACTCATGCATGGGTCGAACCCCGACTCGGGAAATACACCGGTGATGTACAGGTTGAGCAGGTTACAAGGCCTTCAGCCAGGGAGAAGAAAGGACTTGTATGGGTACTTATTGTCTTCATAATCTGGATGGCTCTCTTTGCAGCTGGTTTAATTCCTGACAACGGTCTGCTGAGAGGGCCAGATAATACAATTCTTCATTCTCCGCTACTGAAGGGATTTATTGCGGTATTGTTTATTGTGGCATCAAGTCTGGGTATGGTCTACGGATTCGTCTCAGGGACTTTCAAGAATCATACGGATGTCATCAACGGGATGAGCACCAGTTTCAAGGGTCTTGTATCATTCCTGGTGCTTGTATTCTTTGCATCGCAGTTTGTTGCGTGGTTCAAGTGGAGCAATCTTGGTCTGATCCTTGCAATCAAAGGGGCCGCGGTACTGCAGGCCATGGATATCGGGCTGATACCACTGGTGATCCTGTTTGTGCTCTTTTCAGGCTTCATAAATATGTTTATGGGCAGTGCATCAGCAAAGTGGGCTATCATGGGTCCGGTATTCATCCCTATGTTCATGCTCCTCGGTTACTCACCCGAGCTGTCGCAGGCGGTCTTCAGGGTTGGCGACAGTGTAACGAATGTCATATCACCAATGATGAGCTTCTTTGCGCTGATAATAGTATACTACCAGAAGTATGATTCCAGGTCAGGCCTGGGAACCCTGATAGGGACCATGCTTCCTTATTCAATTGTATTTTTCATTGCATGGACGATCCTTCTGATTGTCTGGATAGGTTTCGGTCTTCCTCTGGGTCCGGAGGCCGGGCTCTATTATACCGGTCAGCACTAAGGAACATAAAATAATTAAATCATTATCAGAACAATGGAGATTATAATAAGAGAGGCTACCGAGGATGATTTCCCGGTCATACTTTCACTGATAAAGGAGCTCGCCGAATACGAGAGAGCGCCCGGAAAGGTGACCAACAGCGTTGAGCAGATGAAGGAGGAAAAGGAGCTCTTCAGGTGCTTCGTGGCGGAGACGGATGAGGGAGAAATTGCAGGCATGGCTCTATATTTTATGGCCTATTTCACCTGGGTGGGCAAGTCGCTTTACCTTGAAGACATCTACGTGAAGGAGTCCTTCAGGCAGCACAGGATAGGCTCCGCATTGCTGAGGAAGGTATTTGAGGCAGCCAGGGCCGAGAGGTGCAGGCGGGTCAGGTGGCAGGTGCTCGACTGGAATGAACCGGCAATCGCCTTCTACAGAAAATGCGGCGCTGAGCTTGATGGTGAATGGATCAACTGTAACTTTGATGAGGCCGGTATAGCCAGATTCAACATTTAATTATATCAACAATAGCATATATGAGAAACCGATTAACACTTACGTCATCTCTGATCGTGATAGTACTTCCGATTCTTTTTTCATTCACAGAGCCCTGGCAGAAAGAAAAATGGAAGCTGGTATGGCACGACGATTTCAACGACAGCACGCTTGACACAACAAAGTGGAATGTTCTCATGAGAGAGACAAGCAAGCACAATGAGCTTCAATATTATATCCCTGAAGAGGTTTTTGTGGAAAACGGCCTTCTCAGGATAAGGAGCAGCCAAAGAAAGTACGGTTCACAGGAGTTTACCAGCGGAAGGCTTGACACCAGGGGCAAGTGTGCGCCTGTTTATGGTCGCTTCGAGATCCGAGCCAGGCTTCCCGGGGGGAAGGGTATGTGGCCCGCCCACTGGCTGTATCCACAGAACCGCAACTGGCAGATGGAGTACATCATGGCAGAGGCTGTGGCCAACGGCAAGGAGTCGATGATACCTGAGGAGCGTCCCTGGTACAGTGAGATTGACATCATGGAATTTCTCGGGCACGAACCCGGCGTATTATACGGTACTCTTCACTATAAAACCTTTGACGGACAGAAGAAGACAAGCTCCGTCACCTGGCGCAGCTCCACGGATTATACTGCAGACTTTCATGTGTATGCCCTTGAGTGGGAACCTGACTCAATGCGGTGGTATATTGATGACCAGCTTATTCACTCCACCACATCAGGAATTCCTCATACGCCTCACTACCTGATACTGAATACCGCCGTTGGCGGCCGGTGGCCTGGAGATCCCGACTCGACGACGATCTTCCCCCAGTACCATGATATTGATTATGTTAAGATCTATCAACGCGTGAGAGAATAACACTAACCACTAACCACAATAAATAAGCATCTCCCTTAAATCTTAAGGTGATATGCCCGGGTAGACGGAAGCACTATAATAACCACCAGGTTCATTAAAATCCTCCCGAGAATGAAAACAGAAAAGCAAAAGATGCTGTCAGGTGAGCTCTATAGTGCGGTTGATACTGAACTGGCAGCTGACAGGCTGAGAGCCAGACTCCTTCTGGAAGAACTAAAAGACTCCCGGGAGGATGA
>JBHEOU010000100.1:3506-6317 GCA_046260645.1 Bacteroidales bacterium
TGTGGTTGCAGCCCCCCTTTTATTGTGATTACGGCTACAATATCAAAACCGGGGAGAAGGTCTTTTTCAATTTTAACTGTGTTGTGCTTGACGTGATGCAGGTCACCATCGGCAATCGAACCCTGTTTGGCCCCAATGTTCAGATATATACTGCCACTCATCCCATGGATCACAGGGAAAGAGCTTCAGGGCTTGAATTTGCGAAGCCGGTGGTCATAGGTGAAGATGTCTGGGTGGGCGGAGGCGCCATCATATGCCCCGGGGTGACAATCGGAGACCGTGCTGTGATTGGTGCCGGCAGTGTGGTTACCAGGGATATGCCATCAGATGTCTTCGCCGCCGGAAATCCTTGCAGAATTGTAAGAAGACTCACTTTTACGTAGTTCCGCCGGAATAAAACTATTATGCAACATATGGAAAAATCCCGGGTTCAATGACCCGGGATTTTTTGTTAACTTGTAACCCTATCTTAAGGAAGGTATAAAGGTTCGGTATTTGCTTCGGCGGCCCAGAGTATGCAGCCACGAAGAATCACTGATACACTTGAGATTATGAGTTTGGATGATATCAACACCGCCCAGATCCACTCCTACCTCTCACTACGGAAAGCAGTGGGCTGGATAGGGATCCTTCTTCCCTTTGTGCTGGTTCTGGGTCATTGCACTATTTTCGGGGGAGATACTATTCTTCACAATCTCAGTGTCTACTACTACACCGGTATGCGTGATATTCTGATCGGTGCTATCTGCGCCATTGCACTCTTCCTTTTCTTCTACAGGGGGTATGACAGGTGGGACAATATGGCCGCGAACCTGTCCGGTTTCTTTGCCCTAGGAATCGCCTTCTTCCCTACCGTTAAGGAGGGTCCATGGGATTGGGTAGCAAGGGTTCACTTTTACAGCGCCGCCTGTTTTTTCGTCATACTGGCCTTCACCTCATTATTCCTGTTCACCAGGGGTGAGAAACGGCCAACCGGCAGGAAGCTGAAAAGGAACATTATCTTCAGGGCATGTGGCATAATTATGCTGGTGTCCCTGGCTGGTATTGAGACTTATTTTCTTTTCACTAAAGAGAACCATGATGACTCAATATTTGTTCTCATAGCAGAAACAATTACTCTCATGGCTATCGGCATCTCATGGCTTACAAAGGGAGGAACTTTATATCCTGACAAAATTTAAACAACCGATACAATGGAAAAAGAAGAAAATCTTATTAAAGTATTTACAGGGCCGGAAGCTACGGCGATGCTCCTGATGCAAAGGCTTGAAGAGACCGGGATTGAGTCTCTGATCAAGAATGATTCCAACCTGGGTTACCTCGGTGCTGTGCCTCAGTTAATGGACCTTTATATCTTTGAGGAGGATCTGGATAAGGCCATGCCTCTGATAGAAGAAATGAATGAAGTGCAGGAACCGGATGATACCGAAGAAACAGAAGAACCGGGAGAATGATTCACACAAAGAAGACAAAGTATGAAAAGACTGCGGAAATGCCTTACGGCAGTTGCCATGGCGGTAATTGCCGTATCATGTAACAATACAAACCAGCCTGCGGATATGATTATAACCAATGCCATAATATGGACAGGGAATGAGCAGCTGCCCCTGGCAGAGGCCATGGCTATTTCAGGTGACACCATCATTGCCGTGGGCAACAAGCGGGAAGTGATGAAGCACAGCTCCGATGTCGGCACTGTCATTGATCTCGGGGGCAGGTTCGTCGCCCCCGGTTTCATTGATTCACACGTTCATCTGCTTCAGGGAGGATCAAACCTCGCCTCGGTGCAGCTCCGGGATGCCTCAACACCGGAAGAATTCATCAGGCGCATTAAGGAGTTCGCCGCCGGGCAGAAGCCAGGCACATGGATTCTCGGGGGCGACTGGGACGGAATGGGTTGGGAGAGCCTGCCACAGAAGGGATGGATCGATTCCGTGACGCCGGACAACCCGGTCTTTGTGTCACGTCTCGATGGACACATGGCCCTGGGCAACTCACTGGCGATGAAACTGGCCGGCGTTGACCCCAGGGTGAAAGATGTTGCCGGAGGCACCATAGAAAGAGACAGCCGTAGCGAACCGACAGGCATATTCAAGGATAATGCCATGGACCTCATATCTGTCAAAATCCCCGAACAGTCAGACGAGGAAGTTGACCGGGCACTTGTGGCTGCTATGAATTACCTTGCTTCCAACGGAGTAACATCCGTGCATGCAGTTGATGCTGCCAGTTATGCTGACGGCATTGCAAGAGTGCGTGCCAGAGGCGAACAGATCACCCGGATTTATTATATGAAGACCATCAGCAGGTGGAAGGATCTCAAGGAGCAGATTGAACGCGAGGGGCACGGCGACAAGTGGGTCCGTACCGGGGCTGTGAAGGGGTTTGTCGACGGCTCTCTGGGCTCGCACACCGCAGCCTTCATTGAACCCTACACCGATCTGCAGACCGACACCGGCCTGTTCGTTAACAGCGAGGAGGATCTTTACAGGTGGATTTCGGAATCGGACAAGGCCGGGCTGCAGGTGGTTATACATGCCATCGGCGACCAAGCTATCAATTTCCTGCTTAATACCTATGAGCGGGTAGCTGATGAAAACGGGGAGCGTGACAGGCGTTTCAGGATTGAACACTCACAGCATATAGCTCCCGGTGACATAAAGAGGTATGCCGGGCTGAAGGTGATAGCCAGTATGCAGCCCTACCATGCCATCGATGATGGCCGATGGGCGGAGGAATATATCGGCCCGGAGCGTATAAAGACAACTTATGCCTTCAGATCACTGCTTGACAGCGGGGCCACTGTGGCGT
>JBHEOU010000101.1:0-2162 GCA_046260645.1 Bacteroidales bacterium
CAATGACACCACGTCACCTATTGAGGCAGGACTGGGCTGGATAACAAAATTTGTGCCCGGAAAGGATTTCATAGACAGGGAACTGCTCCTTAAGCAGAAGGAGGAGGGGACCGACAGGCGACTGAAAGGCTTCATTATGATTGACAAGGGTATCCCCAGGCAGCATTATGAGGTTGTGGATGCCTCCGGTAACATTATTGGAGAGGTCACCTCGGGAACTATGTCACCAATGCTTAAACAGGGCATCGGAATGGCGTACCTGAACAAGGGCTTCTGGAAAACTGACAGTGAGATATTCATCCGTGTGAGGGGCAGGGATCTGAAGGCAAAGGTTGTTGCACTCCCATTTTACAAGCAGTGACAAAAATCTTACATCTGTTAAGGTAATGACAAAAAGGGGCCTTGAAATATGTTTTACTCCTGCGATTTTTGATGCGCATGCCGACAGTGAGGCTGTGGTGGTCGTGGTTGACGTCCTGAGGGCAACGAGTTCTATATGTACGGCCTTTGCTAATGGTGTGAGCGAGATAATCCCTGTTGCCACCGTCGAAGAGGCAAGGGAGATGAAGGGCAAAGGCTACCTTCTTGCTGCCGAACGTGACGGTTTTGTACTTGATTTCGCCGACTTTGGTAACTCGCCGTACAATTTCACTGCGGAGAAGGTAAAGGGAAGGACAGTCGCATACAGCACAACCAATGGAACGGGAATCATGAAACGAGCCTCGGAGTGCCATGACGTGGTCATAGGCTCATATCTCAATATCTCAGCACTGTGTAGCTGGCTGGAGGGGCTGGAAAGGAAAGTGATTATCGTCTGCGCAGGGTGGAAATCAAGGTTCAGCCTTGAGGATGCAGTATGTGCCGGAGCAATGGCGGAGAGGTTGCTGCTGGGCGGTAGGTTCACAACCAACTGTGACTCGGTGCATGCCGCGACAGACCTGTGGAAAGAAGCAAAAGACGACCTGATGGGATATATAGAGAAGGCAGCACAGAGATCCAGGTTGAGAGATAAGGGCCTTGATGAGTGTATGGAATATTGTCATACATTTGATGTGACGGATGTGATTCCGGTAGTGCGCAACGGGCGGCTCGTAATACTCTGACCGGTAAGCTGAACTCAATGATCAGATATTCCTCTGAAGAGATGCAAATGAAGGAAACAGACTAAACAAAATAAACATATCGGAAATGAAAAAGCACAATTTTTACGCAGGGCCTTCAATCATGCCTCAGTACACAAACGATAAGGTGATTGAAGCAATTAAGGATTTTGCAGGAACAGGCCTGTCAATCATGGAGGTATCTCATCGCAGCAAGGAGTTTGTTGCCGTGATGGACAGTGCCGTTGCTCACGTGAAAGAGCTGCTTGACGTACCGTCAGGTTATTCGGTCATCTTCATCGGAGGAGGCGCCAGCCTCCAGTTCGCCATGGTGCCCATGAACATGCTCGAAAAGAAGGCTGCATACCTCAATACCGGTGAATGGGCAGGGAAAGCCGTGAAAGAGGCAAAACTGTTCGGTGAGGTGGTAGAGGTGGCCTCATCAAAGGATCGTAACTTCAACTATATCCCAAAGGAGTATGATGTTCCGGCTGATGCCGACTATTTTCACATCACCACCAACAACACCATCTTCGGCACGGAATGGAAAAAGGATCCCGATGTTGCCGTGCCGGTGGTGGCAGACATGTCATCAGACATTTTCAGCCGTCCGCTTGATGTCACAAAATATTCAATCATTTACGCCGGTGCGCAGAAGAACCTCGCCCCGGCAGGCGTAACATTAGTGATCATCAGGGATTCAGTCCTTGGCAGGGTCACCCGTCCCATACCCACGATGCTGAACTACAGGACACACATTGAGAAGGAATCTATGTTCAATACACCACCTGTAATGCCTGTCTTCGCAGCTCTTAAGACTCTTGAGTGGCTGAAGCAGAAGGGTGGGGTCAGTGCCATGCACAAGATCAACCTTGAAAAGGCTGGCCTGCTCTATGATGAGATTGAGCGTAACAAGTTGTTCATGGCCACGGTGCCTGATCATGAAGACAGGTCAATCATGAACGTTTGCTTTGTCATGGCTGACAATTACAAAGAGCTTGAGAAGGATTTTGCCGCATTTGCAAAAGATAAGGGCATGATTGGCATAGAAGGGCACCGTTC
>JBHEOU010000101.1:2172-6298 GCA_046260645.1 Bacteroidales bacterium
CTATAATGCCCTGCCCATTGAGAGTGCAAGGGCTCTGGTGGAATGCATGAAGGAGTTTAGTAACAGATATTAAATGATTGTGATATGAAAATTCTGGTAGCAACAGACAAGCCGTTTGCGCCTGTCGCCATCACCCGGATACGGGAGGAGGCAGTCCTTGGTGGGCACACCCTGGTCCTTCTTGAGAAGTACAAGACTCCCCAGGAGCTGTATGCGGCAGCCGCAGATGCCGATGCCATGATTGTACGCTCTGATATAGTGGATGCAGCATTAATTGCGGCCGCACCGAAGCTCAGGATAGTGGTGAGAGCCGGTGCCGGTTATGATAATCTTGACCTTGATGCATGCACTGCCCGTAATATTGTGGCAATGAATACCCCCGGCCAGAACTCCAACGCGGTAGCCGAGCTGGCATTTGGCATGATGGTTAATTCTGCCCGCGGCGGATTTGACGGCAAGTCTGGTTCAGAACTGCTGGGCAAGAGCCTTGGCCTTCATGCCTTCGGTAACGTTGGTAAATGCATGGCACGAATAGCATCAGGCTTCGGCATGAAGTGTTATGCCTATGATCCCTTCGTTGATAATAAAACAATAGCCGAAGCAGGTGTAACTACGGTTGATACCGTGGAGGAGCTCTATTCAACCTGCCAGTACGTGTCATTGCACATACCTGCAAATGACAAAACGAAAAACTCCATAGGGGAGAAGCTGCTCTCACTCATGCCCCCGGGAGCCGTGCTGATTAACACTGCACGCAAGGAGGTCATCAATGAGGCTGAGCTTGCATTGATGATGGAGAGAAGGAGTGACCTGAGATATCTATCTGACATCGCTCCGGATAATGCAGTCATTTTTTCAGAGAAATTTCCGGGAAGGTTTTTCTTCACACCCAAGAAGATGGGAGCACAGACCGAAGAGGCGAATATAAATGCCGGTGTGGCAGCTGCAAAACAGATTGTTGCTTTCTTTGCAACTGGTGACGAAACCTACCGAGTGAACAAATCAAAATAGAAATCTGAATCTTTCAATATGGCTGTTGTTAAACCTTTCCGGGGGGTCAGACCTCCGGCCGGATTGGCGTCGGAGATCGCCTGCCTGCCCTATGATGTGATGAATTCCAAAGAGGCGGCCTTGATGGCACAAGGCAATGAAAAATCGCTGCTTCATATCACCAAATCAGAGATAGACCTGCCGGAGGGCACTGACGTGCATTCCGAAGAGGTGTACCAAAGGGCGGTGGATAACTTCACCCACTGGCAGAAGAGGGGTTGGCTGGTTCAGGACGAACAGGCTCACTTCTACATCTACGCCCAGACGATGAAGGGTCGCACACAGTATGGTATTGTGGGTGCTGCAGCGGTGAGCGACTACCTGTCGGGGGTGATTAAGAAGCACGAGCTCACCCGTCCGGATAAGGAAGAGGACAGGATGGTGCACGTGAGAACCAACAATGCCAATATTGAACCGGTGTTTTTCGCATACCCTGCCGTAAAAGAGCTTGACACGATTGTTGAACGGATAGTAAAGAAAGAGAAACCGGAGTATGATTTTGTCTCTGAAGATGGCATAGGACATCATTTCTGGGTGGTACGCGATAAAAAGACCAATGCTGCCATCGGGAAGATCTTCTCGGAAAAGGTTCCTTCAATGTACGTGGCTGACGGTCATCACCGCACTGCAGCAGCAGCACTGGTGGGTAAGGAAAAAAAGGAGAAGAACGCTCTGCACCGGGGAGATGAGGAGTATAACTTCTTCCTTGCGGTGCATTTCCCTGACAACCAGCTTAAGATACTCGACTATAACCGGGTGGTCAAAGACCTTAACGGGATGACGGCGGAGCAGTTTGTTGGTAAACTCAGGGATTCATTTGATGTGAAGGAAAAGGGCACAGCTACCTGCAGGCCGCGCAGGCTACACACCTTCGGCATGTATCTCGACGGGAAATGGTACTGCCTGACAGCAAAGAAGGGCACATACAATGACGCTGATCCCATTGGTGTTCTTGACGTCACCATCCTGACCGGGAAGGTGCTGGCGCCACTGCTTGATATTCAGGACCTGAGACGGTCAAAGAGGATCGACTTTGTAGGAGGCATAAGAGGCCTTGGCGAGCTGAAGAGGAGAGTTGACAACGGGGAGATGAAGGTAGCCTTTGCACTCTATCCGGTCTCAATGAAACAGCTCATCACGATAGCTGACACCGGCAATATCATGCCTCCCAAGACTACGTGGTTCGAACCTAAGCTTAGGAGCGGGCTTGTGATACACAAACTCGACTGACAGTCAGGGAACAGGGCAATGAACAGCATCTCTGAGAATATACGCCAGCTGGTTCAGGAGCTTCCGCCGGAGGTCCAACTAGTTGCTGTGACAAAGACCCGGACACCCGGGGAGGCCATGGAGGCTTATAATGTCGGTCTGAGGATATTCGGAGAGAACCGGGTGCCGGAGATGTCATCAAAAATAAACCTGCTGCCTGCTGATATATCATGGCATCTTATCGGACACCTGCAGTCAAACAAAGTCAAACAGGCGGTAGCTGCCGCTTCGGTGATAGAATCGGTTGATACGGTCAGGCTGCTGAGATTGATTGATGCTGAGGCATCAGCCAGGGGGAGGACCATCGACTGCCTGCTGCAATTCCATATTGCGGCCGAGGAGACAAAGTCAGGATTCAGCCCGGGTGAAGCCATGGAGACGGACTGGGGCATGATTGCCTCCTCACTCAGCTCAGCCAGGATATGTGGAGTGATGGGCATGGCCTCCTTTACGGAAGACATGGTTAAGGTCAGGGCGGAATTCAGGATTCTTGCCGGGCTGTTCAGACAGATGCGGGAGTCATATTTCGCCAACGACACCCATTTCCGGGAGATCTCGATGGGCATGTCGGGCGACTGGCAGGTAGCAGTGGAGGAGGGCAGCACAATGATACGGGTTGGAACACTTATCTTTGGAGAAAGAATAAAAAAATAATATGAGCACAATCAAAACAAGTTACCTGGGACTCGAACTGAGCAGTCCTGTTATTGCCGGGAGTTCAAATTTCACATCAAAGGTTGAGTCAATAATCGAGGCAGAGGCGGCCGGGGCTGGTGCTGTTGTACTCAAGTCTCTCTTCGAGGAACAGATTGTGTCAATGGCCCATTCGATGTCTGCCAGGGAATCTTACCCTGAGGCTGACGATTATCTTCAGTATTATACCCGGACCAACAGCGTGGAGACCTACCTTGACCTGGTGGCACGCGCACGCAAGAGTGTGAATATACCTGTGATAGCCAGCATCAACTGCTTTTCACCGAAAGGGTGGACCGATTTTGCTGTTGAGATTGAGAAAGCGGGAGCCAGCGCACTGGAGGTGAACATCTTCTTCATCCCGGTAGATAAGCACCAGAGCAGCAGTGATTCTGAGGCGGTCTATTTCAAGATTGTCGATAACCTCAGAAAGAAGCTTCAGATACCTGTAAGTGTCAAGATTGGCCTTCGCTTCTCGAACCTGCTCAATTTTGCATGGCAGATGCACAACCACGGGGCCTCAGGCATTGTTATGTTCAACCGGTTCTATGAACCCGATTTTGACATTAACAACCTGAATGTGGTTCCGGCCTCGGTATTGTCCAATCCGGTTGAGCAGCGCTACGTGCTACGCTGGGTGGGTATGGTCAGTGCCCAGGACACGAAGATGGATATCTCCGCCTCGACAGGTGTTTATACCGGTGAGGACGCCATTAAATACATCCTGGCCGGGGCGACCACCGTACAGGTCTGCTCAGCCCTCTACAAACGAGGGTTCACCGTCATTACAGAAATAAATGAGGCTATACGCAAGTGGATGGATGGCAAGGAATACAAGAACATTGGCGATTTCAGGGGAATGCTAAACTACAAAAATATTGAGAACCCGTCGCTGTTTGAGAGGTCACAGTTCATGAAGCACTATAGCTCATATATTTAGACGCAGCTCAAAAATAGAGGCGCATCTCATCCACGCAGAGTCAGGTCATCTGTTCGGCACTAAATTATTTGTGCCGCAGGATGATGAGCTCCATGGCAAGCCTCTACAGGGGATAATGATTAACCCCTGAGCAGGGTGATGAGTTCCTTGCCAAGTTTCTGCATGGGAACGTCA
>JBHEOU010000102.1:0-6264 GCA_046260645.1 Bacteroidales bacterium
TAATGTTCTTACTTTGAGCATTGTTTATTCGGCTTGATAAAAATAGCAAACCCCGGCGCTGAGGCCGGGGTTGCCTCCCCTCTACTCCTGTTGCTCTGAGGCAACGGAGAGCCTCCCATGGGAGTTGAACCCACGACCTGCTCATTACGAGTGAGCTGCTCTACCACTGAGCTAAGGAGGCATATATACAATAAAAAAAGCAGGGCGCGTAAGAAATAAGTGTGGAATAATTATGTCTCGCTGCATTTCCTCGTGCTTGAGGGAATAGCGCCCTGCCGGTACAAATATAATAAATAATTCAATTGCAAAATTAATTACACCGACATGCCACCACAGACACTGATCGTTTGCGCGGTGACATAGGATGAGAGATCAGATGCCAGGAACAGCGCCACATTGGCCACATCCTCGGGCAGCCCTCCGCGACGCAGGGGTATCTTTGCGATCCAGTCGCTCTTGACATCATCAGGCAGCTTGCTGGTCATCTCCGTAAGGATGAAGCCGGGGGCAATGGCATTGCACCTGACATTGCGCGAGCCAAGCTCCTTGGCGACACTCTTGGTGAATCCAAGTATACCTGCTTTTGAGGCGGCATAGTTCGACTGCCCGGCATTACCCCCGAGACCCACCACCGAGCTCATGTTGATGATTGAACCGTTCTTCTGCTTCATCATCGGCTTGATGGCTGCCTTGGTGAGATTGAAAACCGACTTCAGGTTCACCGTAATGACCTGATCCCACTGCTCTTCGGTCATCCTCATAAGAAGGGTGTCGCGGGTAATCCCGGCGTTGTTCACCAAAATATCAACCCTGCCAAAGTCCTTTACTATCTCATCGATCACATTCTCGGCATCGGTATAGACCGAAGCATCGGACACATACCCTTTTGCCTTTACGCCCAGTGCAGCAATCTCTTTGACAGTCTCGGCAAACTCTTCATTGTCAATGATGTTCGTTAGAGCTATATCGGCTCCCTCAGCGGCAAAACGGAGTGCTATGCCTTTGCCTATCCCTCTTGATCCGCCTGTGATCACAGCTGTTTTTCCTTCGAGTAGTTTCATCATAATTCCAATTGATTAAGGTTGGAATGAGCAACCATGTAGTTGATGTTGTGTTTGCGTCTCCTGAAACACGGGTGTCCCATAACCGGAAAATTCCGGGCACAAACTTACATAAAATCATCCTATTTTACACAGGCAATTAAAAATCAAGACCCTTGATTTAAGGTGGGAATCCAGGAATTTATTTATGCAGCACTTCTGCTACAGTGGCCCCTATGTCGGCCGGTGATTTTACCACATGGATACCGCATTCCGCCATTATCTTCATCTTGGCTTCAGCTGTGTCGTTCGCACCACCGATTATTGCTCCCGCATGGCCCATGCGCCTTCCTTTCGGAGCTGTCTGCCCGGCAATGAATCCAATTACCGGTTTGGTTCCGTTTTCCCTGACCCAGTATGCCACATCAGTCTCCATCACGCCTCCAATCTCCCCTATCAGTACCACAGCGTCAGTATCATGGTCATCCATCATCATCTTCAGGATATCAAGTGAGGTGGAGCCTATCACCGGATCTCCCCCTATGCCCACGCAGGTCGACTGGCCAAGGCCGAGCTTGGTAAGCTGGTCGACAGCCTCATAGGTAAGGGTCCCGGAACGGGAGATAACCCCTACCCTGCCCTTCTTGTGAATGAACCCGGGCATGATGCCTACCTTGGCCTCGCCCGGTGTGATGACACCAGGACAGTTAGGACCTATAAGGACGGTTTCATACTCCCTCAGAAGCTTCTTTACCCGAACCATGTCGGCTACAGGAATACCCTCGGTGATGGTTACAATCAGCTTTATGCCGGCCTCAGCGGCCTCTATAATGGAATCGGCGGCAAATGCCGGGGGAACGAAAATGACCGAAGTATCTGCACCGGTGGCCTTAAATGCCTCCCTGACAGTGTTGAAGACAGGCAGGCCAAGATGAGTCTGGCCTCCTTTGCCGGGGGTGACGCCTCCCGCGACCTTCGTTCCGTATTCGATCATCTGACCGGCATGAAATGTACCCTCGCTGCCGGTGAAGCCCTGTACAATCACCCTGGACCCGGAGTTCAGTAAAATGCTCATATCGTGTTGCTCTTTTAGTACCTTATATCTCAAAAGTAAGGGAATTTTTGCTGCTTTTGTTAATTTTACAGAATATTATCGCGACTATGGATTTCATTGAGCCGGTTCTCTACCTTGGTATTTCCCAGTCTTTTTTTGCCGGGATGCTTATTGCTACCAGGAGACCATTCACCGCCGCCAACCGGATAATGACGGCATGGGTCTTTCTCTTCTGCATTGAGATGATCTTTGCGCTGATCAACAGCACTGTGCTGGATATGTACTCCTTTCCGTTCATCTCCCTCACCTACGGACCGCTGCTTTTTCTTTACGTGCGCCACATGACCCTGCCCACCCTCAGATTTTCAATCTGGAATGCCCTGCACTTCATACCCTTTGCAGTCTTCTTTGCGGTCTCTGTCAACTTTCGCGATGAGCCTATTTTCGACAATCTGAGCGGTTTTTTTGTGATTGACAGGTTTATTCCGCTTCGGATAGTCTACAGCGTCTGTTTCTTTCTATCGGTGACAGGGTACAGCATTCTGTCGTTCATTGAGATCAGGAGGCACCAATCGCGACTCCACGATGTTGTCTCTTACACCTCAGCGAAAATTACCCTGAACTGGCTCAAGATCCTTTCCATTACATTTTACACCTGCTATGTCATTGTCTTTATCCTTGGCGGGATCGACATCATCGCCGGACTGCTGCCGTTTGACCCCTATGTAATAACCTTTGCCTTAATTTCAATATTCTCATTTGCTTACAGCTTCTATGCCATACGGCAGCCCGAAATGCTTGATTATCCTGCCACCGGGCAGGAAGAAGACAACGGAAACGGTAATGCCGGGGTTGAAAAATACGCAAGGAGCGGACTCCGGGATGAACAGGCCGAAGAATACCTCACAAAGCTTTTGCAATACATGGACGAGGAGAAGCCGTTCCTCGACGGTGACATGACCATCAATGACCTCTCAAGGAGAACAGGCATCCCCAGACATTATATCACAGAAGTACTTAATGAAAAGCACGGCCGCAACTTCTTCACCTTCGTCAACGAGTACAGGGTACGGGAGGTCATCAGCCGGATAAGTGATCCGAAGTATCAGCATTATACCATCCTGGCCATAGCCTTTGACGCCGGATTTAACTCCAAATCAACATTCAATTCCTTCTTCAAGGCCTATACGGGTAAAACCCCAAGCGCCTACAGGGAAGGGATCTCAAGACAGTCAGGCAAGGCTTGATCCGGGCTGGATTGACCTGCGGGGGTATGATCCGAGCGGCTCAAACCAGGCCGCAACGTACTAGCCGTCCTAACCGTGCGGTTCGGACGACAGCACAGCCTATCATGCCGACCTTTGCATAAAAAAAGGATGGTCATGACCAGAAGTTTATTTTTGGGGCTGTTGCTGTTGCTCCTGCCTCTCTCCCTCATTTCGCAGGAAAAATCATTTACCCCCGGCGGGTTTGTCAGGGGTGGCGCATATTTCAGTACCGGAGATTATCTGCATGACGTGAATGCAGCGTTTGGAGATGCAGCCCTCACACTGACAGCAACAGACAATCTTAGCTTCAAGGGTTACGCAGACCTTAGAGTTCGCTTTGGCCAGCAGTTCGGGGAGAACGTAAACTCCCTGACTCTCCGGGAGGCATGGGGCATGTACTATAACAGCTTCATGAGTGTCTCCGCGGGACAAAAAATCATCAAATGGGGCAAAACTGACATCTTCACTCCTCTTTCGAGATTCAGCCCCGTTGATTATACCCTGCGATCGCCTGATTTCACGGATGCCGAACTGGGGAACCTCCTTGGAGAGATAACGTTCACTCCCGCCCCGTTCTTCAGACTCTCCGTTGTGGCAGCACCGTTCTGGAATCCATCAGTTTTGATGATCAAACCTATAGAACTTCCCCCGAACATGCAGGTGTCTCTGCCGGAGGGGCTGAGAACAGGCAATGGGTATTATTCTTTCGGTCTCAGGGGCGATTTTATCTTCCGGGGATTTGATGCCGGTATCCAGTATTATCATGGCCCCGACCTGATGCCGGGCCTGATCATGACAAATGCCGATTATACCAATCCTGCCCAGCCTGCCGTTGCGGTTAACGGGATTCCTTATATTATCAACAGTACTGGCTTTGACTTTGAAACAGTGGTATCACCTTTTGTGCTGCGGGGAACAGCTGCCATTACCAGCCCGGTGAAACAGAAGGAAGGCAATGAGGAGATTCCCTTCAGACAGGTTGAATGGGTGGCAGGTCTCGACTGGACCCCCGGGGCGGTCAGGGTGACGGCCGAGTATTCAGGAAAAAAGGTCCTCGACTTTTACGAGGCACCCTATGACCCTATCCTGGGTACTGAACCTGACATGCAGCTGTTGATGGAGCTGTTCAACACTCCGGGATTTGATCCGGTTGAGTTTACCCGCCTTCAGATTGAAGCATTTAACAGGTTATATAACAACCAGCTCCATGAGTACTACCACTCGGCCGGATTAAGGTTCGAAGCCGACCTGTTTTATGGGAAGCTATTTCCCTCATTAACTACAGTTTACAATTTTACTTCCAATGACCTAATGGTTCTCCCTGCGGTAAAATACAAGCCATCGGATGGTGTGACGCTAAGTGCGGGTTATGAGCACTATGCAGGCACCAAAGGGGGTATGTTCGATATTATTGATGACTTCATGAATGCGGTATACTTTGCAATCAGGATAGATTTTTAAGGCGATGACAAATTTTATAATCAAATACAGATGGGCGATAATATCAGTGTCGGTTGCCCTGGCAGTCGGACTGGGCCTGCTGATACCCTCATCAGAGACCGATCCTGATATCAGGAATTATATTCCCCGTAACATGCCCTCGAGGGTCACCAATGACTCCATCGAGAAAGAGTTTGGTGTTCAGGATATGATCATGGTGCTTTTTACAGATAGCTCGGTTCTTAATCCGGGTGACCTGAGGCAGGTTAAGAATGTTGACAGAGCTTTATCAAGGATGGTAGGCATTGGAACGGTTAACTCCGTCTATACCGCACGCAAGATTGAGGGCAGAGATGGGATGATGGTGGTTGATCCGCTTATTGAAGCAATTCCGGAAACAGCAGAAGAAATGGAAATCCTCAGACAGGACATCCTCGCCAACCGGTTTGCCCGCGATATTGTGGTCTCATCAGACATGACCGCTGCAGCCATCACCGGAACCATCAATGCAACCGTTCCGGAGAATGAGACCCTGAGCAAGATTGATTCAGTCATTGCGGTGAACCAGGGTGATGCCCGGATACTCACTGGCGGCCTGCCATATATAAGGCAGTTCATTTCCAGTGATGTGAACCATGATGCTATGATCCTTATCCCTGTGGCCCTGCTCATAATGCTGACAGTCCTTAAGCTGTCGCTCGGCAACTGGAGAAGCGTCCTGATTCCTTTCACAGTTGTGATACTTGCAACTGTTATTACCCTGGGAATGATACCCCTGCTTGGATGGAAATTTTCGATCATGATGAGCCTCGCTCCCATCATACTAATTTCGGTAGCTAATAACTACGGCATATATCTGGTTTCCAGGCACCAGGAGCTCAGCAGATCTGATCTGCCGGTGACGGGTAAAGAGATGGTCAGGTCGATAACCGGCTCGCTGAATATGCCAATCCTCTTCAGTGGTCTGACTACTATTGCAGGGTTGCTTGGCCTCCTGACCCATTCAATCATTCCAGCAAGGCAGGTTGGCATACTGGCTGCTACAGGCGTTAGCCTGGCCCTGGCAATGAGCTTGTTGTTGATCCCTGCACTCATATATATGCAGCACCCGCGCACTGTCAAAGATCTCATCAGTTGTCATCAGGCGTCCGGGGAGAGTACTCCTGGTGTCACTGGTCCTGACGCTCCTTATAGGTACCGGTATGATTTTCCTTAAAATTGACACCAACCAGGAGAATTTCTTTCCCCATAAGCACCCTGTCAGAAGGGCCTCTGAAATTATCAATTCCAAATTCGGTGGCTCACAGACCATCTCGGTGATGATCAGCGGCGACATCAAGGACCCTGTCCTGATGCAGAAAATAGATGATCTCACAGAGCACCTGAAGGGTTCGGAGGGTGTCGGCGGAGTCTTCTCAATATCAGACGTTGTGAGGGAGATGAGCAAAGCGCTGTATGAGCC
>JBHEOU010000103.1:0-2039 GCA_046260645.1 Bacteroidales bacterium
CGATGTCGTTCTCAAGGTCAGGGTATCTGTCGAGCTGGGCTTTGAGGATTTCATAAGTGGCTGCAGTGTCAGCCTGTGCGCTGTGGGCATTCTCCAGTTCCCTCTGGCAATAGAACTTTAATGCTGCCCCCAGCGTCCTCTGCTCCTTCTTGTGGAAGATGACCTGCACGTCAACATACCTGTGACGTGCCGGGTTAAAATCGACATCGACCCTCAGGAATTCTTCACACAGGATCGGGATATCGAATTTCATCGAGTTGAATCCTGCCAGGTCACACCCTTCAATGAAAGCTGCGATTTTTCTTGCTACATCCTTGAAATGCGGTTCGTTGGCCACATCAGCATCGCTGATGCCGTGAATGCGGGTTGCCTCGGGTGAGATGGGTATCCCCGGGTTGATTCTAAGGGTCAGCCACTCCTCCGCGCCTCCGGGTGACACCTTCAGGGCGGAGAATTCCACTATACGGTCAGAGGCGATGCTCACCCCCGTGGTCTCGAGATCAAGGACGACCAGGGGTTTTCTTAGGTTAAGCTCCATAATTGCTGGGGTCTCAGGCGTTTATCATCATAGGCATGAGAAGCATAAGGAGGTCTTCCTCCTCATTTGCCGGCTCCGCGGGAAGGAACAATCCTGCCCTGGTCGGATCTGCCAACTCAATGACCACATCCTGTGATGCAATGTTCGAGAGTATCTCAATCAAAAATACTGACTTGAACCCTATCTCCATGTCGTCTCCCTCATAGAGGCAGGTATGACGCTCATAAGCAGAGATAGAGAAGTCTACATCCTGAGCTGAGACGGTGATCTGGTTGGGGGTGAACTGCAGCTTGACGAGGTTGCTGGCCTGGTTTGAGAAGACCGAGACACGGCGGAGGATATTGTAAAACTCCAGCCTGTCAATGCGCACCTTTCGCGGGTTATTCTTGGGTATCACCGAATTGTAGTTCGGGTAATTGCCTTCAACGAGACGGCAGACCACCTTATAGTCAGAGAGGTTAAAGAATGCATTTCTGTCATCGAACTCAACTGTTACCACGCCGCTCTCTTTCGGGAGGATGTTTTTAAGCAGTGAGGCAGGTTTTTTCGGGAGGATGAATGAGGCGTTGTCATCAGCCCTGGCGTCGCTCCGCTGGTACCTGACCAGCTTGTGGGCGTCAGAGGCTACAAAGGTAAGCTTCTCGGTGGAGGCCTCCACAAGAATGCCACCCATGACCGGGCGCAATTCGTCATCAGCAGTGGCAAAAAGAGTCCTGGTAATGCCTGACAGCAGCACATCGGCCGCGACAGTGAATCCGAACCTCTTCTCCTTCTTGATGACCGGCAATACCGGGAAATCGATCCCGTTCTGGCCCACAACGCTGAAGCGACCGTTCTCCGAATTGATGACCACAGCCATCGTATCCGGATTAATATCAAATGTAAGGGGCTGTTCGGAAAACTCCTTAAGGGTATCAAGCAGTATCCTTGCAGGCAGTGCTATGGTACCGCTTCCTGTGATATTGTCAAGCCTCATGCGTGTGATAAGCGTCGACTCAAGATCGGAGGCCGTTATTTCCAGATCATTGCCGCTGATGTTGAAGAGGAAATTGTCAAGGATAGGAAGGGTATTTTTTGAACTGATCACCCTGCTTATAGCCTGCAGATGACCCAGCAGTTCTGTACTTGATACAACAAATTTCATATTGTCATTTTTTAAGTTGTCCCTAATTATGTTGATATTAACCGGCAACTCATTGATTTACTGAGCTGTCTGCTTTAAAATCCGGTTTATCAATATTACAAAAAAATATCTTACCCTCAAACAAAATTATTTCACTGAAATAAAACGCCTTCGCTTCAGCCTGTTGTAGGCAACTCCGGCAAGGATAATAATAATTACCGGCACCAGTGTGTTCACAAGCTGCCACAAGGTCCTCTGGCTCTTTATCCTGGCCTGGTTGAGGAGCCTGGGCTTTAACTCGCGCGAACGCATCTCAATGAGCCCATTATCATGAACGAGGTAGTTTATGCTGTTGACAAGAAAATCCTTGTTGCCGAA
>JBHEOU010000103.1:2060-6177 GCA_046260645.1 Bacteroidales bacterium
TGGTATACCTGTCGAGGCCCAGGGTAAGCGGCTCAGCCACTCCGCCCTGCCAGCTCACCTCATTCCTGATGATGTCACCATCAGCAATGACGATCATTTTTGTGGGCTTGCTCTCTGTCAGAATCGTCCGGCCTGCCTCTCCCATGAGGCTCTCGGTCATCCTGTTGGTGAACACTGATGGGAAAGAGCCCTCCAGCAGCACGGCCACCGGCAGCGCACCGGCAGTGAACATTTCCTGCGGGGGCATCTCGTCTGCCTCTTCAAGTGCGATGACCAGCGGGGGGGTGACCGTCCGGGTCTGGCCTGAGGTAGTGAGGAGAATACTCTTTTTTATGCCGGGGTCACGGCCCACAGTGTCTACGGTACCGGCGAATTCAGCCTTCACCCTGTTCAGGTTGCGCGTCACGGGGTGTCCGTCTGACGGCCGCAGCAGGGGGTAGTAGATCCAGGGGACCGGAACATACTGCGCCTCACCGCCGGGATTGGTCACCTTCAACGGGATGAGCATGCATTCGGTATCCTGGATGATCACAGGGTTGATCCTTGCCCCGTACCTGAAGAGCATGTCGCTGAAGCTGAGAGGGTCATACAACGCCACCGTTGATCCGGCAGTGAGACTGTCAGCATCCACCTTCACCTCCTCGGCAAGCCACATGACACGTCCGCCATTCATGATATACTGGTCAATAATGAACTTGTCCTTCTCATCAAAAGCCCTTTGGGGCGCTGCAATGATTATCGCAGCATACCGGTCAATGATACCGGGTCTCCCTCCGATAACGCCCCTGTCAATATTGTAGAACTTCGCCAGTTCAAGGGTCAGGTCAGCTACATAAGCCTCCTCAAGCTCTCCGTGACCCTCGATGAACGCCACTGTGTGGATCGTGTCCGCCGTGGCGGTGGCAATAGCCTGTATGATCTCATACTCAAGTCCTTCAGTTGAGTGAAGGAGATTGGTCTCGGCGGGAAGCGATGGATTGTTTCTCAGAAAATTGACCGGTATTACCGTCTCTCCGCAAGTGACGGTGAGTGACGGGAATATTTTTTTCTGTGTCCTCCCTCCTTCGCCGTCGGAGGCCATTACATTCACAGGCATCAGTCCGCGGCTCATGAGAAGATTGTGGTAATTCTCACGCTCCGTGCGGTCAGATGACCCTGAGGGGTTGATGAAGTCGTACGAGACCTTGCGTCCTGATGTGACCCGGAACTCATCGAGGTATTGTGCGGCGCTGCGCCTCAGCTTCCTGAAACCGGGAGGCATCTCACCATCGAGGAACAGATCAATCTGTACCTCCCTGTCAAGGTCGCGAAGGATCTCTCTTGTTGGCTCTGCAAGAGTAAAGCGCCGGTCTTCTGTCAGGTCAATCCTGATATGAACCAGGGATATGAGTATGCTGACCACTGCCATGGTGGTGATTATTGCCAGTGGTTTCTTCCATGAGCTGCGACGAAGAATCAGGCGGGTCGCTTCATTGAAAAGAACCGTCACAAAAACAAAATATGCCACGTCACGGATATCGAGTACTCCCCTGCTGATGGACTTGTAGTGTTCGTTGATGCCCATCGCTGATACCTCTTCACCTATCGATGAGAGCCCCGGCACCAGTGAGAGTGAATCAAAACCGGTGAACATTATAAATGAGAGTACTGCTGCGATGATAAAGGCAATGACCTGGTTCTCTGTCAGTGACGAAGCAAAGAGTCCTATTGCTGAATAGACTGCTGCCAGCATCAGTAGTCCGATGAATGATCCGGCTGTTCCTCCCCTGTCGAGGCTGCCTGGTGTCTCTCCCAGGATCCAGACCGAGATAACGAAGACGATCGATGGCAGCAGGGCAAGGAGGACCAGCGCCACCGAGGCTAGGAACTTGCCGTAGATGACGGCGCCGTCACCTACCGGGCGCGACCAGAGGAGCTCCATGGTGCCCGCCCGGCGCTCTTCGGAAAAAAGCCTCATTGTTACGGCAGGGACCAGGAACAGGAATATCCAGGGTGAGAGGACAAAGAGGGTGTCGAGCCCTGCATAACCGCTGTCAAGCAGATTCCACTGACCGGGCATGATCCACATTATCAGACTGTTTGCCAGAAGAAAAACGATTATGACAATGTAGCCTGTGAGCGAGCTGAAAAAACCGGCTATCTCTTTTCTGAAGAGAGTGAACATAACTTCAAGTTTGCTGTAAAAATATCTAAAAGTTTCATGGCCTCACCGGCCTCCGGGCATTTTTGATGTCAGTTATCCGGGTGCCCGGGTAGTAGAAGCCGGTTATTTTATCATAGGTCACCTTTTTTTCTGCCATCGCCTTTGCTCCGTCCTGGCACAGTCCTACGCCGTGCCCGTAACCCCTTCCGCTCACCAGTATGCTGTCTCCTGACGGTCTCAGCGTAAAGTATGCCGACCGCAATCCGAAACGCAGCCTGATTTCCTCGCTGGTTATGTGTCTGCCTGCGACTGAGCGGTCCATCTTCCTCACCGGCCCGGATCCCGTGTTTGAGTAGATGGCAGTCTCCTCTCCCGCGGCAATGCCCTTCGACCTCAGAAAACTGTTCCAGTCTGCAAGCGGAATACTTTTATTCCACACAGAAGAAGCCGAATAGCCGCACCACGGGTCGTTGACGCTGACCAGGTACGGGTAGCCTGCCAGCCACACATCGGCTGAGGTTGCTGTAACTCCGCCGCAGTTGCCGTGAAAGGCAGCCACAATAAGCATGCTGTCGCGGTCAATGAGCACCTGCCCTGCCGTTGAATGGCAGGCATCCACTATGGGCAGTTCACTGATCATTCCCGGGTAGACCTGGCAGTGTGTGTCATCACAGAGGTTATAGCCGTCGAGTTCATGCCTGCTGATATTCCGGTACACATAGGTCCGCGCCACCACGGCCTGTGCCCGGAAGTAATCGGGCGGGCCGTACTTGCCCGCCTCCGCCCTGACCACCCCGGGCAGGTAACTCTCTACGGAAGTGACATTAAGCACCTGCAGTGATCCGGGGAACGACTTGATCTTCAGCACACCGTCAAGGGTTTTCACGGCCTCCTTCTTTCCCGGAGCGCGCATTCTGAAGAGGGCAGTGCCGTTTGCGGGTGTGAAGGTAAGTGAATCAGCCACTACTGATTGACCGGAAAAGGTCCGGTATATTACCCTATCGTCATAACGCGTGATAACAACGGTCTCACCGTGAAATAGTCTGATATCTCCGCGAAGTCCGTCGCTGAGGATATACTCTCCCCGGTCAGGTGTGAACACCACTGTTACAGGCTTTGTGCGGGCAAAAATACGTATTGAAACCTCATCTTCGGCAGCCAGGGGCAGAAACATCATCAACAAGGTTATAAAAGCTGCTGCCCTCATTCAGTAATCTTTTCCCTAAGGTTTCTCAACATGTCTTCCGCAACCCTTTCTGAAGCTCCCCTGCCTCCCAGGATCTCACGGAGCTCATTGTAGTCTCTTTTGATTATCCCGTGCCTGTAGCCGGTGATGAGGATATGCTGCAGCTCAGTGTGGAGCCTCGACTGGTTCAGGTCATTCTGTATCAGTTCCCTGACAACCTCGCGGTCCATTATAAGGTTTACGAGCGAGATAAACCTGACCTTTATAACTCTTTTGCCGAGTGTATAAGTCATTGGACTGGTTCTATAACAGACCACCTGCGGAACATCAAACAGGGCAGCCTCGAGTGTGGCCGTCCCGGAGGTCACCAGCGCCGCCTCCGCAACGGAGAGAAGATCATAGGTATGGCCGTTGATGACCGTGACGGGCAGTGTTCCGATAATATCACTGTACAATTCCGCAGGCAGATGATCCATCCCTGCAATCACGAACTGGTAATCAGGGAAGCCTGCGGCAACGCTGACCATTTGGGGAAGCATTTTTGCGACCTCCTGCTGCCTGCTGCCTGCCAACAGGGCTATGACAGGTCTCGCATCAAGACCCATTGAGGCTGTAATGGTCTCCCGACCAGGCGCCGCACCACGCCATGTCTCAACATGATCAACCAGGGGGTTACCAAGGAAAGTGACGCCATAGCCATGCCGGCGGAAGAACTCCTCTTCAAAGGGGAAAATTATATAGAGCCTGTCGACATATTTCTTTACCTGCTTAACTCTGCCCTCGCGCCA
>JBHEOU010000104.1:0-249 GCA_046260645.1 Bacteroidales bacterium
GTACCATATCAACAACGTCCCGTTCGGAATAATTCCCGATCCTTCGAATTACAGAAGCTACAAGACCATCAACAGCCTCTACGGCTTTGTCTCTCTCGGGTGGGATGATACCTATTATCTTGACATCACCGGCCGTAACGACTGGTCGAGTACACTTTCGAGAGACAACTGGTCATACTTCTATCCTTCGATTGCAGCAAGTATACTGCTTGATCAGGCCCTCGACTTCCGCACAAACCTGCCGGTGGT
>JBHEOU010000104.1:379-6115 GCA_046260645.1 Bacteroidales bacterium
GACGAGGGCGGCGTATTTGCCCAGAACGCCGCGTTTTTCGCCGGGACCGGAGGGTTTATAAGCGGCCATCCGTGAGGCGTATTCGGCTTCGTCGATAAGCGGAGGTTATGCGCTTCCATCAACCATCCCCGACCCGATGATCAAGCCTGAGAACGTCGAGAGCTGGGAGCTGGGTCTTGATGCCAAATTCTTCAGGAACCGTCTCGGTTTTGACCTTGCTCTTTATAACTCATCCACAACAAACCAGATCGTCTCCGTGGATATAGACCCGATAGTGGGGGCCTCCGGCATGAAGATCAATGCCGGTGAGATCAACAACAAGGGGATAGAGGTCGCTTTGTATGCAACACCTGTCAAGAGCAAGGACTTCACCTGGGATGTCAACCTCAACTGGACAAAGAACAAAAATACGCTTGTCAGCCTGCAGGAGGGATGGGATCCTGACCAGCCTTTTGAGACAGACATGGGAACGACCATCGGCGGAAGGCTGCATGTCTATTCCTATATCGGACAGGAGATGCACCAGATATATGGCTTTGCACTCAGGAGGGCGCCGGAAGGCTCTTACTACATCGACGGGAACGGCGACCAGGTTGACTGTTCCGGCCAGGTCATTCTTGATGCCACCACCGGATTGCCATCTGTAGAGAATACGGCCGACCATTTCCTCGGTAAGGTCAATCCCGATTGGAGAGGCGGCTTCAGCACCTCACTCAGGTACAAGAACCTGACGCTCAGCGGTGTCTTCTCATACCAATGGGGCGGTAACAGATACTCGGTTACAAACGGCATCCTTTCATACCAGGGCAAGCTCACCAATTCGCTCGAGGGTCGTTATGACGGTATCGTGGCAGAGGGTGTCAATGTGCTTTCAACTAATGAGGACGGCACCTCTGTATGCCAGGTGAACAACACCGTCACAAGCAGCATCTATACCTACTACCAGGCGCGGGTGCTTGACCGCTACAACGGCGAGTCACACACGTTCAACACCTCCTTCCTGAAATTCAGGGAGGCACGGCTTGAATATGCACTTCCCCCAGCACTGATCCAGAAGACAAAAGTCCTTCAGGGAGCCAGCATTGCCGTCTTTGCCACCAACATATTCAGTTGGGACAAGTGGCCGCAGTATGACCCTGAAGGCGGGATCATGACCGGAACCAATGTCTTCAGCGGCGTCGAGGCAGGGGCTTTCCCCATGACACGCACGGTAGGCATGAACCTGAGACTCTCATTCTAATCCTTAAAGCGAAAAGAGATGAAAAAACTTAAGATATTAGCAATCTGTGTGTTTGTGATCGGATCCCTCTACTCCTGCACCAAGAATTTTGAGGAGATCAATACAAACCCGAACACCACCCTGGTGGGTATGATACAACCCTCGGGCATGTTCGAACCTATTCTATATAACTCCGCCAACCAGTGGCTTAACCGTACATGGTATTACAACAACGAACTGATGCAGTTCACGGCCCACACCGGTGGGGTGACTCGAAGGGAGCATCTTTATTTTCTTGAGGACTCAAGAGACTGGTACGGCTTCTGGAACCACTATGCCACCTACGGCAAGAATATCGACCACATGTATGAGCTGGCACAGGATATGGGTGATCCGTCTCTCGAAGCCATTGCCCTGACTTTTAAAGTACTCTTCTTCGCGAACATGACCGACATGTTCGGCAGCGTTCCTTATGAGGAGGCATTTACAGGAAGGAAACTTGACGGTACCCTTACCCCTGAGTTCAATTCACAGAAGGAGGTGTACCAGCTTATGTTTGAAGACCTTGAAGAGGCAAACGACATCTACGCTACCAACCCCATCTTCCTGAATCCTTCAATGGACGGAATGTACGGCGGTAATATGAACGCCTGGAGGAAATTCAACAACTCATTATATCTGAGGCTTCTCTGCAGGGTCAGCGGTCGTGACGAGATGAATGTCGGGGATAAGATGACCGAAATAATCGGAAATCCTGCAAAATACCCGGTATTCACTTCAAATTCCGACAATGCAACTGTTGAGTTCTCGGGGAATGACCCATATATCAGCAATTTCGGGACGACAACCGAAAGCGACCTGACCTCGAGCGGAAGAAAGCTCACGAGACAGCTTATCGGGATGACCGTCCAGACAGACATCAACGGCAACCAGGTATATGTTGATCCGCGCCTTCCCATCATCGGCAAGAAGAACCCTGTGGCAGCCGTCAATCCTGACAACATATGGATTGGCACTGTTTCAGGATGCACCGAGCAGGAGAGAAGCGTCGTCGACATCGGTACCTCATGGCTTAACTACAAGGTCTTCAGTCGCCGGGATGCGCCGGCAACCTATATGGATTATGCTGAGGTACAGCTTATCCTTGCTGAGGCAGCCCTCAAGGGTCATATCTCCGGCGGACAGACTGCTGCCAAAAACTACTATGAGGCAGGTGTAAGAGCCTCAATGCAGAAGTGGTCGGAGCAGGGAGCTTTTTCTGATCCTCCTGTCTCAATCTCATCAGCCGAGATGGACACCTACCTTGCTTCCCCGCTCGGATCATGGGACCTGGCAACCAACAAGGAGGAATTCCTCGGTAACCAGAAATACCTTGCCCTCTTCTGGGTAGGGATGGAGGCATACCATGAATACCGCCGTACAGGCTACCCGGTGCTTACCATAGGTGAGGGCACCGTCTATAATGATAATGTCCTGCCTACAAGGTTTGGCTTCCCGAACATCACCATTTCTACCAATGGTGCCAATGCCGAAGCCGCGCTGGCAGACATGGGAGGTCCGAATGACATGAAGACACCGGTATGGTGGAGCAAACAGGCAATCACCGCAGGTAAATAAACAGCAAAAAAGTCAAGAGATGAAAAACAAAAACATAACAATCATGAAGAGAACGGCATTGATCATTCTTCCGCTGTTCCTCCTCTCACTCTTCCTGCTTTCTTCATGCAAGAAGGAACCAGTGCAGGAAGATCCCTTCTTCTCCATCGAAAATAATCCGACAGGCCTGACTGCCACCAAGGCAACAAAGACCCAGAGCTATGTGGTTCGTTCCAACAGGAACTGGCAGATTGTGAACAAAGACCAGGCCGACTGGGTAAAAGCTTTCCCTGACAAGGGAGAGGACGACGGCATTTTCAAGATCATCGTCAGTGGCAACGAGACATTTGACACCCGCACTGCCAACTTCGCCTTTGTGGTTGACGGAGAGGAGCAGCCAGTGCTGTTCCGTGTAGACCAGGAGGGTAATGTTCCTTATATCACTCTTCCTGATGCCGTAACTATCCCCGCTGCCGGAGGCGAGGTCTCGGTTGACATCGTTTCTAACGTTGCATGGGGGTACGCTCTGAGTGACGACACCTGGCTCCCGGAAGTATCGGTGACAACCCAGAAAATTACGTTTACCGCAGAGGAGAACACCAGCGTTGACCCACGGGAGGTTACACTTACAGTGTCAGCAACCAACTATCCATCCGTCGTTTCTACCGTCACCCTTACCCAATCACCGGGCACCGTGGTGCTGGAGGAGGACTTCAGCTGGCTTGCATACGGGAGCGCTGTGTTCTACACCACTTCGGGTGAGACACGTATTGACAACTGGACCCAGGAGCAAAAGGATATAGGATGGACAAGCACAATCAATACTGTTGACGGCAGCGGATCCACCCCGCTGGTTTATGCACGCCAGGGATTCGTCAAGGTGGGTAAGACCAGCTACGGCGGCGACCTGATCTCACCTGCACTCTCGAAGCTTGATGGCACACAGTCAGTAACGGTGACATTCAAGGCAATACCTTATATGACCGCAGCCGGCACAATGGATGACAATATCCTGAATATCAGCGTTATCGGTCCGGGAACAGTAAGCCAGAGTCAGTTCATCATCGATAACTGGCCTGTCTACCCTGCTGAAGGTGCCCTGGACTATTGTATCGGTTTGTGGAGTGCACCCGAGGCCACCCGTACATTCACAATCACCGGAGCAACAGCTGAGACCCAGATAAAATTCCTTGGAAATGATTACGATCTGCGTACAGGAGTCGTAACAATAAACAAGAACCGAATCTTCCTCGATGACATCAAGGTAGAGATCATATTGTAGAAACAACAAGGACAGATGTCTCACATGGGGGATGTCAGCCGTCAAAAGGCTGTACATCCCCCTTTTATTTTGATATGAGCTTTTTATGTAACTTTGGTTTAAACAACGATCTCCTGATATAAACATTTAAGCAGATGAAAAGGTTATTCCCACTCCTGTCCCTACTCATTCTGATAGCAATGGCATCTTCATGCACCTCTATTATCAAGATGCAGAGAACATATCCGCCTGAGATGGGGCTGCCGGCAGATACAAACAGGTTCGTGTTTGTTAACTTTTATGACTACCAGTTACCCGAATTCATAAAGGGGAAGCATGAAGATGCCTATGCCGCAGCGGTAAGAGGTTATACTATCGGCCTGTCAGACTTAATTCTGAAAGATCGGCGTGCAGTCTTCATGGTGGCTGACACGCTTAGAAAGGGGTTCACAGTAATGTCTATGCAGTACCCGGAGTTCACTGACACCGTCAGGACTATCTGCGATGAATACGGGGCAACACTGCTTGTCGCCCTTGACTCCATAAGGCTGTGGGTTGAATCAGAGTTTTACCTCGCAGAGAACGACGAAGGAGGCAGCACCATGGCTAAGGACTTCTACCTCTTCTCGAATACATACATGACTCTTTATACGTCTGAAGGTGAAGTTATTGACAGGTGTGCCGGGGAGAAATCTACTCTCATCAGATCAAAATATACGATCTTTGGCATGATTGGCGGTCCTACCCTGGCAGGAAGAAAAAAGGATGTCAGTCTGCTCACCGGGGAGGCCGCTAAGGAGTGCATAGGCAAGTTTTATCCGGTTACCGAAAACTATCTTGAGAAACTATATGCCGGAGGGCCACTCACCTCTTTAAACAAGTTAATAATGGAGGGGAAGCCGGAGGAGGCCGTGGATCCGCTGAGGCGGCTTGCTGCCTCTCCCGACCCTGCCCTGGCAAGGAAAGCATCTCACAATCTGGAGGTGGTCCTCCAGATCATAGAAAACCGCCAGGCCACCGAGGATGTGTGGAAGCAATACAGGAGGTGAGGCATGCTGCTGAAGCTTCCGGAGATACCTGACGGCATCTTCTGCGCCAATGATCGCCAGATCGAGGACCGCGATGTGAATGTTGCCTCTGAAACCATTGTCATCAAAACAGATCTGATTGTGCGCTATTCTACCAGCAGACAGCCTGTCAAAGCTGAAAACTGACCTCTGTAAGTGCCTGCAACCACTATTTAATCTGTCAAAAGCATCTTATTTCATTTTTTTTAATACTTTTACGCCACTTTCAAAAAATATGCACAGTAAACCCAAAAATGTGTAATTAAAACTAAAACTCATGAAAAAAATCCTATCCCTGTTTTCCGCACTGCTTGTCACCGGTTCCCTTCTTGCAGGAGGACTGGTCACCAATACCAACCAGAGTGCGCAGTACATCAGGCTTCTCAGCCGTAACGCCTCCACAGATGTTGATGCTGTCTATTACAATCCTGCAGGCCTCACAAACCTTGCTCCCGGTTTTCACCTTGGCATCAATAACCAGACGATCGGACAGGGAAGGTCAGTGATGACAACCTATCCCTACCTGCATGGTACTCCCAACAGGGAGTTTGCCGGCACCGTCAGCGCACCGTTCTTCCCAAGCGTCTATGCCG
>JBHEOU010000105.1:0-6107 GCA_046260645.1 Bacteroidales bacterium
TGTCGGGGCCTGCCAGCCAAAGATCAGATCTTATGATAAGCCGTCGGCATTTGAGTATGCAGGAGCTGCGGGAGGTTATATCGACAAGCTTGGGTACCCCTTCTGCCGCGGACGTATTTTCGACACCCTTGAAGATGACACCGGTCAGTATGATGACACACGCGAGATATTCTGGGCATCAGGGTCATGCATGGCTGTCAGGGCTGCTGCCTTCGACCAGTGTGATGGTTTTGACGATTCCTTCTTTGTTCATATGGAAGAGATCGACCTCTGCTGGAGGATGCAGAATGCAGGCTTTATAATATGTTATGTCCCACACGCAGTGGTGTGGCATGTAGGAGGCGGCACATTGGGTTACGGATCCCCGGAGAAGATCTACTATAACTTTCGCAACAGCCTGATAATGATGGCTAAGAACCTGCCCGCAAGACACCTGCGCAGGACTATTTTTACCAGGCTTCTGCTTGACAGCCTTGCTGCTGTAATGCTCCTCTTCCGTGATGGACGCGCGGCCGCGGCCGCCGTAGTGCGGGCCCATAACCACTTCCGCAGACAACGAACGGCCATAAAAACCTTCCGGACCATGACCCCGCATCCGGATATGTACCACACACCTCATACGATGCTGAACAAATCTCTCCTTTTTGAGTATTATATACGCGGAAGAAAGAAATTTTCCGAACTGAGGTGGCACTAAGCAGAAAACAGCAAATGGCAATTTTCTTTATAATAGTCTTTACAGTCTATTTCCTGACAAATCTTTATCTCTGGATGAAGGGACGCCGTGCCCTTGCCGGCGAAGGTTATCAGACCACATGGTATACTGTTGTCTTCCTGGTACTTGCCTCGACATTCATTGCGGGCAAAATCCTTGAACACAGCTATACCAGCGTGTTCGCAGACATTCTTAACGTCATCGGCGGCTTCTGGATGGCATTCATGCTTTACGGTTTCCTGATCTGGCTGGCAGCCGATCTGCTTCTGCTGATTCAGAAGCCCTTCCACCTTATACCTGCCACAGCCATACCGAAGTTAAGGCTATGGCTGTTTGCAGGTGTCACCACAACCACCGTCCTGCTCATCGTTATTGGCTTTTTCAATGCCGTGAATCCCGTTACCAAACGTTATGACCTCACCCTTGACAAGAGCTTCGGAGACGGCAGTGACACCATGTCTATCATCGCAGTTTCAGACATACACCTCGGCAGCATCATCCGGAAGAGGAGCATGAGGCACCTGTCAGAGATGATCGCCGAGGAGAGACCTGACCTGGTGCTTTTCCTCGGTGACCTTATTGACGGAAGCATAGGCCCGGTGTTGCGTGACGACCTCCTCTCCTGGCTCACCCTCCCCACGCTGCCATACGGCAAATATGCCATCACCGGGAACCATGAGTTCATGGGTGATCTCAGGAAGTCAATTCCCTATATCGAAGGTAAGGGCATCAGGGTTCTCTCTGATGAAGTGGTAAGGCTTGATAACGGCGTGCAGATTGTCGGGCGGACTGACAGGACAGCTATGCAGGGCTCCGGCGCAGGCCGGGCGTCGCTTGACAGCCTGCTATCTCAGACTGACACCCTCGCCCCTGTCATACTGCTTGACCATCAGCCTTTTAATCTGTCAGCACTGGCCGGCACAGCGGTTGACATGCAATTGTCAGGCCATACACACAACGGCCAGATGTGGCCATTTACCATCATTACCAACAAAATGTTCGAACTGAGTCACGGATATAAAAAGTTCGGCAACACTCATGTGATAGTATCATCGGGTTTTGGCATCTGGGGTCCGCGTATTCGTATCGGCACCAGGCCCGAGATCCTGTCGATCACCCTCAGGGGAAGATCAGAGTAGCGGATATACCTTTTCAAGCATCATCCCCCGCGAACCCTTCACAAGGATTGTGTATCCCTCCGGCCTCTCTGTCCTAAGCCATTCAGCCGCCTCGTCCGAAGACCCGAAAAGCCGGGCCGGCATATCCCCGGCCGCCTCCCGGAAGCGCGGACCGATAAGGGCTACTGAGGCAGCGCCCAGACTCATGACCTGGCTGACCACAGAAGCATGGCCCGTGGCGCTTACGCTACCAAGCTCAAGCATGTCACCAAGGATCACCATTTTCTTTTCTGACCGCAGTGCAGCGAAAGAGGCAAGAGCCTTCTCCATACTTGAAGGATTGGCGTTATAGGCATCACGTATCACTGTATTCCTTCCGGTATCCACTACCTGCGATCGGTTATTGGCCGGCCGGTATGAAGATATGGCATCAATGATCTCACTGACGGGAACATCAAAAATAAGCCCCGTAACCATCGCTGCCCTGATGTTATCAATGTTGTAGGAGCCAAAGAGCCCTGTGGCAAATGAGTATTCCCTTCCATCAACCACTGCATTAATATTCAGGCAGATGCTCTCCTTCTCTTCCGGCAGGGCGCTAGGCTGATAGCCTTTCGGCACGTCGCTGAGTTGATGGCCTTCAGGCAGGGCGCTGAGCTGATGACTTTCAGGCAGAACAGTAAGCTGATGACCTTCCGGCGATGAGTAAGGGACAGTCCTCCGTGCAAGATGAGCGAGTTCGCTGAGAACAGGATTATCATCATTGTAGATGACCGTTCCGCCAATGTTCCCAAGCCACCTGTAAAGCTCCGACTTAGCCTCTTTTACATTTTCATACGAACCGAATCCTTCTATGTGCGCCGCGCCAATATTAGTAATAATGCCATGGGTAGGCATTGCCGTTTCGCACAGAGCCGCAATCTCTCCCAGGTGGCTGGCACCCATCTCCACCACCATAAAACCGGCATCATCCGGAGCGCTGAGCAGTGTCAGCGGCACTCCGATATGATTATTGAGGTTGCCTGCAGTACTGTGTACTTTGGCTTTGCGTGAAAGAACAGCGGTAATGAGCTCCTTGGTCGTTGTCTTGCCGTTGGTGCCGGTTATGGCGATGACGGGAACCATCAGCCTGCGACGGTGGAAGGCCGCAAGAGAGGTAAGGGCCTCAAGGACATCATCAACCAGAATAAGCTGCTTGCCTGACAGCGACCGGTCATCAACGACCGACGCCTTCTCACCTGCGGCTACGGCAGCCGCGGCATAAGTGTTGCCGTCATGGGAGGGACCTTTGAGTGCAAAAAAGATCTCTCCCTTTGCCACTGATCTCGAATCGGTGGTTATGCCTGCAGAGCTCTGGTAAAGCTCATATAATCTTTCTGTCTCCATGATATTCTAAAAAGAAGCCCCATTATTATTCATAATGAGGCCTTGTATCATACTCAATAATCCAGTTATTTCAAACCTGTCGGACTTCCGACCCTGATCATCGCGCACCTGAATCCGAGGTCATCACGTGATGCCTCCTGATCAAGGTAACGGCGGGTTGAGGGATTGAGCCAGTAGGCCCTGTCTTTCCATGAACCGCCCTTGATGACCCTTGCTTTGTCATTTATGAGTGTGACATAATCATTGTCAATCTCATTCTGTGCATACATTCTCTCTGTCTGAGGCAGATCAGCGTTGCCTGACCATTCAAGGCTGGAGGAGATGCTTGAGATAACATCGCCGTCAAGGTAATTCCTGTAGTCAGATTTCTGGTAGTTATACCTGTTGGCCACGTCTTCGGGCTTTACGGTATCTATCTGGAGCCTGCCCAGTCTGTCCTTTTCAACCACCTGGCCGTTTGCATCACGTGTCAGATCAGTGAAAACGTTACCCCTGAACGGGTTAAACATATCAACATCTTCTGATGAGAGCGGACGATATACATCCTGCACCCATTCGTTCACGTTACCGGCCATGCAGTACAGGCCGTAGTCATTGGGCCAGTATGACCTTACATCAACAGTGATGCTGCCTGCATCGTTCAGGTTACCTGCAACACCCATCATGTCACCGCGTCCGCGAACGAAGTTGGCCATGAACTCACCCCTGTACTTCGGAGCTGCATTGCGCACGTTGTGCCCGTCCCACGGGTATAGTGCCCTTTCATATATCCTCTCCTCGAAGGTGTTACCTCTCAGTCCGTAGGCGGCAAACTCCCACTCAGCCTCTGTCGGGAGACGATAGCGCGGAAGAAGGATACCGTCCTCCTGGCGTACACGAGGATGCAACTCATCAACCCTCTGACCGGGCACGCCCTCATACTGGCCTGCCAGGTATGAATCGGTATTGAAGTTGTTGGCTCCGGTCTGCTCCACATTGTCATCCTGCCACTTGCCCTCGAGAAGAATCTGCTCGTTGACCCTGTCTGTGCGCCAGACACAATAGTCGTTGGCTTGCAGCCAGCTCACTCCCACTACAGGATAAGTATTATAGGAGGGATGCCTGAAATAATACTGCACATAGGGTTCATTAAATGCAAGAGGACTTCTCCATACAAGCGTGTCGGGAAGAGCACGGCGGTGCACCTCGGGATAATCACTGTATACCCTTCTCAGCCAGTACAGGTATTCACGATAATCGAGGTTGGTGACCTCCGTCTCATCCATATAGAATGAAGAGACAGTGACCCTGCGCGGGTTGTTGTTCCAGTCGAACATCACATCCTGTTCAACCCTTCCCATTGTAAATGTTCCTCCTTCAATGAGAACAAGATTGGGACCGGTGAGCTGCTCTGACGCTTCGCCTATTGGATAGCCGAGATCATTAACATCACTCGACTTGGGATCCCTGTAGCTCCATCCAGTCGTCGGAGATACATTATCCTGCTTCCCTCCCTTACAGGAAAAGAGGAAGAGAGCAACAAATACAAAAACCGGTAAAGCTCTGAGTTTATACATATCCAGATATGGTTTACTTGATTAAATTTTATTCTTAAATTTTGTTCATTTACAAAACTCTGCACCAAAATAACTACAAAACGGGTAACTTTATTATATGTATAACCCTACTTTTTTCAACATTATTGAAACTAAACAACAGCCGTGCCTTCACGATGGCTGTGCCCTTGAATGACGAATCACCACCGGCAAGGATGTAACTGTATGATAATATGAATTTTACAATATCCGCATCCCAGCCCAGCGATGTTTCCGCTGCCGTAAAGCCCCGCGAGATATGCCAGAGGGAAACTCCCGACAAAAGGCCTTTCCAGTCAGCTTCGGTTCCTAAATAAACTGTATAACTCCCCCCCTGGACCAGAAAAGCGGCTGATGGATTCAATGTCAGCCCGCTACTGCCGGGAGTGAATGATGCACCGGTGTTCAGGGTAAAAAGCCGCTTCATCCTGTTCTGTTCCTGCTGATCACTGCTGAGAGAGGGCTGCGCCAGATGCATCACCGACAGACCTCCGTACCATGATCCCGTGGAAAACGAGATCCCCGTGCCAAGGTCGAACCGGGAAAAATTTGCAGGAGATGCATAGGGTGCTGATCCTCCCGTAAAACCTCTTAACGGGTCTATATCCTCCGGCAGCACGATGGAGCCTGTCCTTATCCCGCGGTTAACAAGCGAGGCTGTCAGCCCTGCACTGATATACAGATCCCTGCCGGCCCTGAAGTGATAGGCATAGGAGGCTCCTGCCCTCAGGTCATTCATTATGTCACCCAGCATGTCGTCAGAGAGCCATATCCCGGCCCCGCCGTGAAGTTGAGGGAAATAGTCATCATATGAAGCATAAACCGATTGCAGTCCGAATCCGTTGCCCGGGAGAAAAGAGATGGCGGTGACATGCATCACTGGAGACCCGGTCGCACCGGCCCATGCCGGGTTGTACATCAGGTGCATGCCTGACATGGACCCATACCAGGTGTCCTGACCGTTCAGGGTCATGGCGAAAAATAGCAAACCGGGCAGAAGAGTGCGGTACCTGAGTTTCATGGTTCTGTTGCATAGATATCAACGATTCATGACCGTTAATATTTTGTATGTATCAGCATCATTCAGAGGGTAAAGATAACCGACTTAACTATCTTTGCCACGATGAGAATAAAAAGCCTGCTCATTGCTGTCATTCTGCTGATGCCGGCTCTCTCTGCCGCTTCGCAGGATTATGTCCCCTCCTCGGTTCTCAGCAAGGGAATATGGATGAAGATAGCCGTGACCGAAGCCGGTATCTACAGGCTCGACTATTCGAAAATCAGGGAGATGGGCATCACAAACCCTTCTACAGC
>JBHEOU010000106.1:0-528 GCA_046260645.1 Bacteroidales bacterium
TTTATGAGGTGAGACCTGAAGGCAAATTGTCTGTCACTACATAATATTTATCTTTGCCATGCATTGTGCCTCCGGGCATTTTGCACATTGCTGCAAATGAATTAATTCCACATTCAATAAAGGTCACAGAAATGACAGAAAAAAAACCAAGAGTCCGCTTTGCCCCCAGTCCTACCGGACCACTTCATATAGGGGGAGTGCGTACTGCCCTGTATAATTACCTGTTTGCCAAGCATCACGGGGGTACTTTCATACTGCGCATAGAAGACACCGACCAGGCACGGCTGGTTGAGGGTGCGGAAGAGTATATAATGGACTCGCTGGCATGGGCAGGAATAATGGTTGACGAAGGTGTGAGAGAGGGAGGCCCCTTTGCGCCCTACCGGCAGAGTGACCGCAAAGAGATCTACCACCGCCATGCCGATGAGCTGATCAGCATGGGTGATGCCTATTATGCCTTTGACTCCACCGATGATCTTGATAAGCTGAGGCAGGAATATGAGTCGCGAGGTGAGACCTTCAACTACG
>JBHEOU010000106.1:538-5693 GCA_046260645.1 Bacteroidales bacterium
TCACGCGTATGAACATGTCCAACTCCCTGACCCTGGGTGAGGATGAGAAAAGAAGGAGACTGGAGGCCGGAGAGCAATATGTTATCAGATACCGTATGCCGGACAATGAGGATATTCATTTCACCGACCTGATCAGGGGAGAGATAGTGGTGAACACCTCGACCCTTGATGACAAGGTTCTGTACAAATCCGACGGCATGCCAACCTATCACCTGGCCAATATTGTTGACGATCACCTTATGGAGATCACTCATGTCATCAGGGGAGAAGAGTGGCTGCCTTCATTGCCGCTGCATGTGCTGCTCTACAGGAGCTTCGGATGGGATGCGCCGTCATTCGCGCATCTGCCCCTGCTGCTCAAACCAACGGGGAAAGGCAAGCTGAGCAAGCGCGATGGCGACAAGATGGGCTTCCCGGTGTTTCCGCTCTATTGGCCCTATGGGGAGACCGCTACAGGATACCGCGAGGAGGGCTATTTCCCCGAAGCATTTGTTAACATGCTTGCACTCCTGGGCTGGAACCCCGGAACAGAACAGGAGATATTCTCAATGGAAGAATTGATTGAAGCTTTCTCAATTGACAGGGTGGGCAAATCGGGGTCACGCTTCGACCCCGATAAGGCAAAGTGGTTCAATACCAGGTATTTTCACATGAAGAGCGATGATGAGCTGACTGCTCTCTTCATGCCTGTGGTCAATGAAAAAGGTTATAATCCTGAACCGGAGAAACTAAAAAAAATCATTTCACTGGTGAAGGAGAGGGCGGGGTTTGTAATGGATCTCTGGCATGAGGCTGACATCTTCTTCGTCGCCCCTGAGAGCTATGACCCTGAGGTTGTACGAAAGAGATGGAATGCCGATTCTCACCTCCAGATGAAGGAACTGCATGATGTGGTTGCCGGTGCAGAGCCATTTAAATCTGAGGACCTTGAAAAAACGGTCAAGGAGTGGATTGCCGGAAGCCCTTATAACACAGGGACCATCCTCAACCTCTTCAGGCTCCTCATGGTGGGGGCATCCAGGGGGCCTCACCTTTTTGACATCATTGAGCTCATTGGAAGGGAAGAGACCCTCCGCCGTCTTGAAAACGGTATCCGCAGATTGTTGCCAGCACTGTCATGAATCCCGGCAGGGAAATAAGATACATTGACTTTCATTCTCACCAGCCTGGTGGAGGAGGAGATACCGTTACAATCATGAATCTCATGGCAGGGGAGGATGTGCCGGCTGACTTTCCGCAGAACACCCTCTTCTCCGCAGGCATTCATCCCTGGCAGCTTACGGAAGAAAATGCGCAGCAGATGCGGACAGAGCTGCTGCTCACAGCTGCCCATCCTCATGTTGTGATGATCGGGGAAGCCGGTTTCGACCGCCTGAAAGGACCTGGCGCGAAGCTGCAGTACAATCTCTTTCTTTTTCAGGCCGCTATAGCCCGCGAGATGGATAAACCCATGGTGATCCATTGTGTCAGGGGATGGGAGGAGCTGCGCCGTGCACACGGTGAGGTGAACCCGGAGAGGCCCTGGGTCATCCACGGATTCAGGGGGAACGCAAAGCTGGCAGCCTCACTGGCCGGTGACGGATTCTGGTTTTCACTGGGGGCGAAGGGGATCAATAAGGATATTCTTAAGGTTATCAGCCATGACAGGATCGTTCTTGAGACAGATGACAGCGGGGGGGCAATAGCAGATGTATACAGGCTATTTGCCGTGACAGCCGGGTATGATGAAGATGCGGCGGCCGGCCTGATAAAAAGTAATTTCAATTCTCTTTTCAACTTCAGAATCTGATGGAACATTGGTTGTCACGCACGGAGATGCTGCTTGGGGTTGAGGCCCTGCAGAGGCTGAAGGACTCGCATGTGCTTGTTGCAGGACTGGGTGGAGTAGGGTCATGGGCTGCCGAGATGATATGCCGAGCCGGCATCGGAGCAATGACCATTATAGACGGCGATACCGTTACTGCGGCGAACAAAAACAGGCAGCTGCCTGCACTGACCTCCACCACGGGACGAAAGAAAGCCGAGGTGATGGGAGAACGCCTCCTCGACATAAACCCATCACTCAAACTCAATGTCATTCCGGAATTCATACGTGACCAGCGGATGATTGACATCCTGGAAGAGGATAAGTATGATTATGTGGTGGATGCTATTGACACGCTCTCACCCAAGGTATTCCTGGTATATCACTCTTTGAGGCTCAACCTTAAAATTGTCAGCTCAATGGGCGCGGGAGGTAAGTATGATCCTACGGCAATCAGGGTAGCCGACATCTCTGAGACAAACTTTTGCAACCTTGCGCGGATGCTTCGCAAGAAACTTCATAAGCTTGGGGTCCATGAGGGCTTCACCGCCGTGTACAGTCCCGAAGTGGTAAACAAAGAGCTTATAGCTCGCGGTTCTGAGGAGAGCAACAAAGCATCAAGTGTGGGAACCATGTCGTACATGCCTGCCGCCTTCGGCATTGTATGTGCCTCAGTGGTGATCAGGGATCTGGCGGGAACCCCGCCTTTAACACCTACGGTGTAGGGTTTTTCTTGCTTACGGCAGGCTACAATACTTTAACACCTACGGTGTAAGGGTTATTATTCCCTGCCCATGCCCACTACGGTGTAAGGGTTATTATTCCGGCTTGGCTTTTTCCTGCACCTCCTTAGCCGTAAATCCCAGTTTTTCAATTGACCTCTTCAGCTGCTCCGGCTTGTTCTTATCCTTCTGATACTGAATGGTAACCACTTTGGTGCTGAGATCGCATTTCACATCCTTCACTCCCTTTTCAAAAGGGATGTTCTTCATGATCGTGCTGACGCAGTGGTCGCAGTCTATGCTGGTTTCAAATTTGACTGTGTCGAGTTCCTTTTTGTTCTTTTCCTGACCTGACAGTGATACTGATGAGAAGAGGAAAAGCAATGCTGCTGTGATAATGATGTTTGTTTTCATTCGAGTATAGATCTATTATTTTATTGGTTGAATTGAACTTGCATGAAATAATATAATCAAATCATTTTGTGAGCTCTTGACATGCAGGTTCATTGTAAGGGTTTTAAATGATTAATTTTCAGGACGGTCGAGGGCAAATCTGAAGCCTGCATACAGCTTTCGGCCGTGAACCGGTCCCCAGATCATTGTTGCATCGAAATATTCACCGAAAGGATCTTCTGAGCTGATAATGGGATCATGCTGTCTTGATCCGGTTATATTTTCCGCACCGACGTAGATGCTCCACTTCTTAAAGTACTTTGTCAGCTGGGCATTCATCACCGGGTATGCGGTGAAGTAGTCGTGCCTTCTGTAGGGCTCCGGATTTGACATTGTTGAAGGAATTCTCCCCGGTCCGTTATACTGAAGAGTATAGTCTGCCTGCCACTTCCTCATGCGTGTCGTGTATGATGCTGTCAGCAGTCCCTTGTACCGTGATGTAAGCGGTTTCTCACGGAGCTCGCCGCCGATGGTCTGGCGAACATCATTCCAGCGCCAGGCAGCAGTTACATCCAGCCCTGTCACCGGCTGGAGCTGTGCCTCAATCTGGAATACGTTTGACCACGACTGACCGTCGAGGTTGTAGAAGAGCACCTGGTCGACTCCGGAATCGAGATCGGTCACGATCTGCTTAAGGAAGATTGTTCTGTATGCTTCCCCGGTCAGCCTAAGCTCACGTCCTCCCAGCGGGATATATCCCGTAAGGTTTATTCCTGCATTCCAGGCCTCCTCAATGTCGAGGTCATCCGCAATAAGGATGGACCTGCTGCTGGCAAGGTAGAACAGGTTCTCTGCCATGACGTGGACGGTCCGGTAACCCTTGCCGGCGGACGCCCTCAGGGTCATCTTGGGTGTTATCTCGTAACGTAGATGTATCCTCGGGGTGAACTTTGCGCCATGGTTACGGTAAAAGTCATATCTCACCCCGGCAAGGAGGGTCACCTTTGCCGAATCCGTGTATGTGTACTGCATAAAGACTCCCGGGACCGACTCAACACTCTCACGCCAGGGATTGAAGCTGATCAGATTAAGAAGTTCATCATACACCAGGCTCATCTCGTCATAATGGTCATAACGGTAGCTTGCACCCGCATCAATGGTGTGTTTCTCTGCGGCGAAGTACTGGTATAAGAGATTGGTGTAATAGCTCCTTTGTGTGGCGTTGTATTGTTTGTACCCCATCCAGGAGTTCATCTCATGGAAAGTCATGCTCTGTATCCATCCCAGCGACATGTTGTCACCTGGTCCGAGCATTCCACCGAGCTTGGTGAAAGCCTCACCACGCTCAGTGCCGATGTTGATACCATATCCATTGTCCCAGGTATTATTGCTTGTACGGTCATAGTCAAACTGTCCGCCGATCCTCTCTTCCTGCATATATTTGATTCCGGCCCGGAAGGTGATGTTTGTGCTCAGATAGTCCCAGCGGTTCATGAAGCTGTACTGCCTTACATCCGGTTCATCACGGAAGCCGTCGCTGTTGTGATCGCTGGCGCCTGATTGTGTCTCGCCGTGGCCAAGTATCATAGTGCTCCAGTAATCATTGAGCTTCACCGAGGCGTTGGCGTTGGACTCGAATCTGCCGGCATCACTTACAAAGCCGTTCACAAACACGATTTCGCTGGTTGCCGGTTTCTTGTACTCGACATTGATCTGTCCTGTTATCGATTCATTGCCGTTGCGCACTGAGGATGTACCCTTGGAGACCTGTATTGATTCCATCCATGGTCCCGGGATGTAACTCAGCCCGTAAGCTGCCCCGAGGCCGTAGATTGACGGGATATTTTCTGTGAGAATCTGAACGTAAGATCCGGCAAGTCCCAGCAACTGTATCTGCCTGGCACCCGTGGCGGCATCGGCATAGTTGACGTCAACCGACGGGTTAGTGACGAAGCTCTCCGAGAGGTTGCAGCAGGCTGCCTTGCATAACTCTGCCGCAGTGATGGTTACGGTGGCGATGGTTGCATCCCTGTCTATATGTGCGCCGGTGGCGCGACCGATGACAGTGACCTCGCCTATCATGCTGTTCTCGTGAAGGAAAATTTCCACATACTCATCGCCGGGCGCGATCATGACCGTATCCGGAGTGTAACCTACAAAGCTTGCTACCAGCAGATTGTTGCCTTTGGGTTTCCTGAGGCTGAAGTAGCCGGCGTCATTTGTTGATGTTCCGGTG
>JBHEOU010000106.1:5766-6052 GCA_046260645.1 Bacteroidales bacterium
ACGTTTGCACCGGGAAGGGCTATGCTGTCAGGTGATCCGCCACCCCCGGCGATCACCACCTTGCCCTCAATTCTGCCCTGAGCAAGGAGAGAGGACGGGATGAGCATAATTAGAATTATTATTATCTGGTTCATAGGGAAAAATGTAATGTAAATAGTTTTGTTTACCACCCGCAGAGCCGTTGTATGCAACGTCATCTCAGGTACTTGCACAAGATTATGTGTGGAGCCATGTTTTACCTTGTCTCCGCAATTTGTTGTCCCTATGAATGATTTAGGAGATAATC
>JBHEOU010000107.1:0-6048 GCA_046260645.1 Bacteroidales bacterium
GCTGAGAGTATATGTAAAGGTTGTCACCGTCACCTCAAAGGTGAGGTCGGATAACTGTCTGTAGGTTATCTCGCCGGCACGGTTATGCGTGGCCATGGCGGCAGAGATCATCACAAACAGGAATATAAAAGCTCCGGTAACTCTTCTTCTCATTTCAGTCCCTTTCATTTGACGTTATATGTCTTCATCGTGTCAGTGGCAGTGAACCTGTATCCGTCTTCTATACCCTCAAAGCTGAAGAGGAGCATATTTGCCTGGTCTTCATACAACCCGGACATAATACGGTTCACTACTGTGACGTTGCTGACCTTACTTCCTCCCTTTGCCTGCAGGCTGAACCTGTGTTCCAGTCCGTCAGCATCCGTCTTAAGCAGAGCCATCTCAAGCCTCCTGCCATCCTCCATGATTATCAACCTGTCTGCAATATATTGAAAATATCTCTCAGTTTCTTCTCCTGCAATCTCTCCCCCGGCTGACAGGCCGAGGTCAATATCTGCCTGAAGGTCGTCACTGTAGACCTTAACAAAGACTGACCACACCCTGTTCATGTTGTCATATTCAATTCCGGTGAGCGACACATGCACGGGATGGATCAGCAGCAATATGAACAGTGATAATATTTTCATGCCGTAACAGCAGGTTTCACAGCAAAAATCAAGCCATCAGATCAGCATCACTGATCCTCACCCTCTGCCTGAGGTATTCAACAGTACCGACCTCAATGAACGAGAAGCCTGAGCCCTGCGAGAAGTTTCCGGCGACTACTACAACAATATCTTCATCCTCAAGATCATACTGTTTAAGCAGGTCTTTGAGTGAAACGTAAATAAACTCATCAACAGACATTTTCTTTTCGATAAAGACAGGCACTACGCCGTATGATAATGCCAGCTCCCTCATTGTGCGGTAACTATAGCACTGGGCAATGATCGGGTTGAATCCCCTGAAGGCTGCCATATTTCTTATTGTCGAGCCCATTACAGTATCGGCGAGGATAGCCCTGGCGCTGATTCTTACCGATGTTTTTACGGCGACTTTTGCCAGGTAGGCAGAGACCTCACCGCTAAATGATCCGGCCGGCATCTCGATATACTTGTCCTTCTCGCACTCAATCTCGCAGGCTATCCGGGTCATTGTACGGACAGATGCAAGGGGGTATCTGCCTGATGCCGTTTCGCCGCTGAGCATAAGGGCGTCTGTCTGGCTGTAGACGGCATTGGCCACGTCACTCACCTCGGCACGTGTCGGGCGTGGGCTCATTATCATTGAATGAAGCATCTGTGTGGCCACTATCACCGGCTTGCGCTTTTCAATACACTTCCCTATTATCATCCGCTGGATTCCGGGGATCCTTTCAAAGGGTACCTCTATGGCAAGATCGCCCCTGGCCACCATGATCCCATATGAATGTTCCATTATCTCCTCAAGATTGTCAACCCCCTGCTGGTTTTCAATCTTGGCAATGATCTTGATCTTGCTTGAGTGTTTGTCGAGCAGCTTCTGAACAGCGATCACATCTTCCTTGTTTCTCACAAACGAGTGTGCAATAAACTCAACATCAAGCTTCACCGCCAGGTCAATAAATGTCACGTCACGCTTGCTGACAGACGGGAGGTTTATTCTTACCTGTGGAATGTTGACGGTTTTTCTTGAACCAAGGGTGCCGTCATTCTCCATACTGCCAATGAGGGTATCACCCTCCCTCTTCAGGATACGGATCTCAATCTCGCCGTCGTCAATCAGGATGTGGGAACCATCGGGCACAAACCTGGCTATGTCACGGAAGTTGACGTTAATGACCTCCTGTGACGTCTTGTCTTCTGCATTACCGGCTATGATGACGCTCTGTCCCCTGATGAATTTAATGGGTTCGTCACAACGGGTGGTTCTTATTTCCGGTCCCTTTGTGTCAATAAGAATGGCTATTTTGTCTGAGACACTTCTGACATTTGTGACTATCCTGATAACCCCTTCCGGGTCAAGATGCGCGGAGTTTATCCTGACCACATCCATTCCTGCCTCATAGAGGCCGCGAAGAAATTCAGGCTCACAGTTATTGTCAGCTATGGTAGCAACGATCTTGGTTCTCTTTTTTAATATGTCTTTTGCCATGTCAGATACTATTTTTTTGCTATTCCGCGCAGCGCTTCCACAGCGAGCCGGTAACCGTCAACCCCCAGTCCCATTATCGTTCCCCTGCAATAGCGGCCCGTGATGCTGGTATGTCTGTATTCCTCCCTCGAGAGGAGATTTGAGATATGTACTTCTATGACAGGGATACCTATGGCAGCTATCGCATCAGCTATTGCAACCGAGGTGTGGGTATATCCTCCGGGGTTAATGATCACTCCGTCTGAGTGCACGCCGGCGTCCTGTACCATTGTCACGATCTCACCCTCGATATTCGACTGATGAAAGTTGAAGGTCACTTCCGGGAAACGGGCCGTAAGGGCTCGCAGAACTGTATCAAATCCTTCTGTTCCGTATACCCCTGGCTCTCTACTGCCGAGAAGGTTTAGATTAGGCCCGTTGATTATCTCTATTTTCATTATTTGATTTAAGTGCCATGGTTACTGCCGGTAGTGCAAAAATACAGAAATGAGCGGATTTATGACCGTTATATATTATAACTTTGAAGCCGGACAGCAGACCATATGACAATACCATGGGCAGAAGCGGTGAAGGGGTTCGGGAGGTACCTCAGGATAGAGCGTTCCCTCTCATCGAACAGTGTTGCTGCCTATCTCAATGATGTCCGCAAGCTTCAGGACTACATGGTTGAACATAAGGAAGGCAGATTGCCTTCAGAGCTCACCTACAGTGATCTGAGCGACTTCATTGCCTTCACGGCAGGCAACGATGATGCGGCCCGGACACAGGCAAGGATGATATCGGGCATCAGGTCTTTCTGCCGGTACATGCTCATAGAAAATATCATTGACGATGACCCCTCTGCACTGCTCGAATCGCCCAGGACGGGCATGAAACTGCCGGAGGTACTTTCTGTGGCAGAGATTGACAGGATGGTGGCTTCGATCGATCTCAGCACACCCTGGGGGCACAGGAACAGGGCTATCATTGAAACAATGTATGGCTGTGGACTGAGGGTCTCCGAGCTGGTGAACATGCGTCTGACAGACATACACCGCAGTGAAGGGTTCATAAGTGTCACCGGCAAGGGAAACAAGCAGCGCCTGGTGCCACTGGGGTCGGTGGCGCTGAAAGAGATAGAAAACTACATGGAGCGCAGGATGATGCTGCCCGTCATCACCGACAGGAATGTGCTCTTCCTGAACAGGAGGGGAAAGAAGCTCTCGAGGGTGATGATTTTCACTATCATTAAGGAGACAGCCGCGGCGGCCGGCATTAGTAAGACCATCAGTCCTCACACTCTCCGCCACTCCTTTGCCACTCACCTGGTGGAGGGAGGAGCTGACCTGAGGGCAGTGCAGGAGATGCTCGGGCATGAGTCGATTACCACCACGGAGATCTATACTCACATTGACCGGAGTTACCTGAGGGACACGGTTCTGATGTACCATCCGAGAGCCCGTCACAAATAGATTTTATTTAGCCGGCGCACGTAAAATCAGGGACTGCAGCAGATAGGAGAAAGGGTATTTTATAATATCTGCCTTTTTATTACCTTTGCGGTTCGAAAAAAAGAGATTCATTAATAAATAATCAGATAAAGTATGTCAAAAGTTAAGCGCGTTTATTCCTTCGGCAACAGGACAGCCGAGGGCAAGACAGAGATGAAGAATTTGCTTGGCGGCAAGGGAGCCAATCTGGCTGAGATGTGCCTCCTTGGCCTGCCGGTACCGGCCGGTTTTACTATCACCACAGATGTATGCACGGAGTATTACCAGAACAACCATCAGCTGCCTGCAGAGCTCATGCCTGAGGTATGGGAAGCGATGAAGAAGACTGAAGAGGCCATGGGAATGAAATACGGCGACAGGGAGAATGCTCTCCTGGTATCGTGCCGTTCCGGCGCCCGCAGTTCTATGCCTGGTATGATGGATACAGTTCTCAATATAGGTCTCTGCTCGGAGACCATCCCCGGCCTCATCAAAAAAACAGGTAACCCCCGTTTTGTCTGGGACTCATACCGTCGTCTGATAATGATGTATGCCGACGTTGTGATGGAAAAGGCTGAAGGTATGGAGCCGGCTGACGGAAAAGGCATCCGCAAACAGCTTGACGAGATGCTTGACGAGTTCAAGCACGCCAGAGGCTACAAGTCAGACACTGATCTCACATCTGATGAGCTTAAGGATCTTGCCGAGGCTTTCAAGAAGAGGATCAGGGAGTCACTGGGAAACGAGTTTCCGGATGACGCCCGTGCGCAGCTGGAAGGCAGCATCAAGGCAGTATTCAAGAGCTGGAACGGGAAGAAAGCCGTCTCATACCGCCGCATCGAGGGAATTCCTGATGAGTGGGGCACAGCCGTCAATGTTCAGGCCATGGTCTTCGGAAACATGGGAGACTCATCTGCAACGGGCGTAGCATTCACGCGTAACCCGGCAACGGGTGATAACCTGTTCTACGGCGAATGGCTTGTCAATGCGCAGGGCGAAGACGTGGTTGCCGGTATCCGCACCCCGAACCCCCTGAATGACGACACCAAGAACGAGCAGAACAATCACCTGCACAGCATGCAGGAGTCGATGCCCGGCACATACAAGGAACTGGATGATATCAGGAACATTCTTGAGAAGTCGTTCCATGACATGCTTGACATCGAATTCACCATCCAGGAAGGCAAACTGTTCATGCTTCAGTGCCGCGCCGGCAAGCGTACCGGTACCGCTGCCCTGAACATGGCAATGGATATGCTACAGGAAGGCCTCATTGACGAGAGGACAGCCGTTATGCGCGTTGATCCCGCACAGCTTGACGAGCTTCTCCATCCGATATGTAACCCTGCGGCGGAATCGAAAGTCACTCCGCTGGTCAAGGGGCTACCCGCAGGCCCTGGTGCCGCCGTCGGCAAGATCGTCTTCACCGCTGAAGACGCCGTGGCATGGAACCGCAAGGGTGAGAAGGTGATCCTCGTTCGTGAGGAGACCAACCCCGAAGACGTTGAAGGCATGCGCGCAGCCGAAGGCATTCTCACCGCACGCGGTGGCATGACCTCTCACGCTGCCCTCGTGGCACGCGGCTGGGGTAAGTGCTGCATCGTCGGCGCCGGCGGAATGCACGTTGACGTGGCAGGAAAGAAGGTGAAGCTGGCAGGGTCTGATACCGTGCTCAAGGAAGGTGATGTCATCACCCTCAACGGTACCAGGGGAAATGTGTATGAGGGTGCCATAGAACTCATGGATGCCACCGAGAACCCAAGGTTCCAGACCTTCATGAAGCTTGTTGACAACAATCGCACCATGGGCGTCCGCACCAACTGCGACACCCCTGATGACGCCAGGATTGCGCGCGAGTTCGGCGCTGAAGGCATCGGTCTCTTCCGTACAGAGCATATGTTCTACGGCAAAGGAGCCGAGCAGCCCCTGTTCCTACTTCGCAAGATGATCCTCAGCGAAGGTGAAAAAGAACGCAGGAATGCCCTTGATGAGCTGTTCCCTTATGTCAAGAAAGATATGAAGGGTACGATGGAAGCGATGGACGGACTGCCTGTTACCTTCCGACTTCTTGACCCGCCGCTGCACGAGTTCGTGCCACAGGGCGCAGAGAAGCAGGCGGAGCTGGCAAAAGCACTGGGCATTTCCGTTGAAGCTATCGCAAAACGCGGTGAGGCACTGCATGAGTCGAACCCGATGATGGGACACCGCGGCGTACGCCTCGGGATAACCTATCCTGAAGTATCCGAGATGCAGATCAGGGCTATGTTCGAAGCCGCCGCTGAGCTGCTTAAGGAAGGCAGGAACCCTATCCCGGAGCTCATGGTTCCCGTGACCTGCGATGTGTCAGAACTGGATGCAACGAAAAAGATCTATGTCAGGGTCTATGACGAGGTGTGCCGGAAGTTCGGTCTCAGCAAAATAGACCAGAAGTACGGCACCATGATCGAGATTCCCCGTGCCACCCTCC
>JBHEOU010000108.1:0-5553 GCA_046260645.1 Bacteroidales bacterium
AATACTTTTATGCTGTTGTCAGCAAAGAGTGTCTGGTCATGAAGAGCGAAAATCTCAATCGAGCCTGCACTGCCATGTGCCATAATATCAATACCAGTTTGATTTAAAGGGTCTTTTGAAATGACATAACCCGACATATCGTTGTTAAGACCGCTCAGGGAAATTTCATATTCAGCAAGGCTCTCATCAGGTATGGGAACAAGCTTGTAACCTGCATTGTCTCCCTGCTGCAGACATATGTAGAAGTATCTGCCGGAATGATACGTGTCATGGCCGGGCATTGCACAGGGCACCTGTAGGGTATTCAGTGTATGAGAGTGCCCCGGATTATTTGCAGACCTTGTTACCAGGTCAAACGCGGGGACATCCGTAAAAGTGATATTGCCCACAAGTTTGAGGTTTTGTACGGTCATAGTGCCAGGATTAAATACATAATAGAGATCGATATTCTTTCCGGGAAGAGTTCCGTAGTAGCTGTAAAGGGTCCAAAATACAACCTCATCGAAGGGGTCTTTTAATATGTTCAGCAGGTGAATGTTTACACGGTCGCCAACCATCCGTTCGCCCCGCCTGAGAACAGCCTGTTGCCCCTTTGTGAGCTCAGAGTAAATCGCAACTGACTCCCGGTTCTCAACAATCACAAACCCCTGGTTACCGGTAAGCCAGTTATCAGTATTAATTGTCACCAGTATCTCTTCCGGGTCATGCTCAATCCGGCTTTCACAACCCCACAGGAATATCATTGCAGCAGCCGCGAAAAAAGAAACTGACTTTCTGATTTTCATGACCTTTTGGTGTAGATGTACAACAAACTTACATAAAAACACTCAATTTTTCAAAGGCATACTAAATCTAAGTGATTTATATAGGTAAGTTAGCATCTCATTTATACGTTATCAGGATTTAAAATCAGATCTCACTCACCTGTTCCGGTAAATGGACCGGGTCTGAATAAATCCATAGGCTCTCTCTTACTTCGATATGAGGACAATTGTATACCCCAGGTAAAACAGCAGCAGCAATGCTGCCTGCCACCTGTCAAGCATGTGCTTCCGCCAGGTCACAAGACTGATGAAGAGAACAATTGTTCCTCCGGCCAGAATGTAGAAGTCGATGTCAAAAATTGGGTTGTATTTGACGGGACTGGCAACCGAGACTATACCGCCTATAAGGAGGAGATTAAAGATATTTGAACCGACGATGTTTCCCACCGCAATGTCGGCATTCTTTCTGAAGGCGGCTACGACAGAAGTAGCCAGCTCCGGCAGGGAGGTCCCGGCGGCAATGATGGTCAGCCCTATGACCTTTTCACTTAGTCCCATCTCCTTGGCAATCACAACAGCATTGTCAAGCACCAGTTTTCCCCCTATGACAAGTCCTGCAATCCCGAGGATGATAAAGGCTATCATCTTGAAAAGCGGACCGGAAGGCTTATGTTCAGCCTCCTCCGGCTTATAATCCTTGATCTGTCTGTAGATGTAATACTGGAATAAGACGAAGAGCCCAAGAAGGATGATTCCGTCAACTCTTCCAAGCATATAACCTCCTCCCGGAGAAGGGATATGTACCATCAGGTAGAATACCACCAGCGCTGCAAGTGACATAGGAATCTCCTTCCATACGGTACTTTCATGTACTGTCAGGGGAAAGATCACCCCGGCAATGCCAAGGATGATGAAAAGGTTGAAGTTGTTGCTCCCCAGTATGTTTCCGAAGAAAATATCCTGGTGGTCGGTGGCCGAGGCAAAGAGGTTTACCACCAGCTCGGGGGCTGAGGTGCCGAATGCAACAACGGTCAGCCCGATAGTCAGGTCCGAGATGTTAAATTTCCTTGCGAGCGTAGAGGCGCCGCCAACCAGCCATTCAGCTCCGGCAATCAGCAACGCCAGCCCTGCCAGTAAAAGAATTATCTGAAGTGTCATGCCGCAAAAATAATAATAAAACTTTAGGTGCTCGACCCCGGCAGCCGACTGCTCCTGATCAACGGTAAGAGTAAATATATGAGACCCGGGGTGTAAAACTTTTAATCCAGCCAGTTATTCTTCCTGAGCAGAGTCAGTCCGGTCCTGATGATACCGTTCAGGTTTTCAGGAGGCCTGTTAAACAACCCCAGGTAGAGCAGGTCCTTTTCAGGTATTGAGAAATAAAATGCCCTGAACCCTCCCTGATCGCCGGTATGATAAACGAACCTCACACCGAAATTGTTATCTTCATCAAGCACCTGCTCCTCGCCGATGAACCAGCTGTAACCTATGAAGGGAGGAGTAGTCTCAGCCCATGTCTCCGGACGGTATATGCTCCTCGACCTGTCAGTGAGCGCCTTGCCGAGGAAGAGATTTTGCCTGATGGCCTTATCGTACAAGGGCAGTTCCGCTATGGAGCTCCATACGCCTCCGTTCCCTGCCGCCGGAAAGGTAGGGAACTCACCGTAGTCGGACTCCACCCACTCACCATTCACCAGCTCATAACCGTGAGCCACGCCTGTCTCGGGGTGGGGCCCGTCTGTGATGGTGCTGGAGACCATACCGGCAGGACTGAAGATCCGCTCAGCAATGAACTGCTGCCATTTCTGACCGCTTACCTTCTCAATGATAAGGGCCAGGCCGTTGAAGGCGGGATTGGAATATTCATACTTCTCTCCGGGTGAAAAATTAAGCTTCTCAGCCTGCATCACGGGAGCAAAATTCTCATAGTCCTTTGCCGTGATGAAAAATTCAGGGTTCTCACTCACAGGCCTGATGTCAGGCAACCCCGAGGTGTGTGTGAGCAGATGGGTGACGGTCACCGCATCAGCTATATCCCTGCTTTTGAAGTCAGGGAAATACCTGCTCATGGGGTCATCGAGGGAGAGCCTGTCTTCCTCCTGCAGGATGAGTACGCCATTGGCCACGAACGTCTTGGAAATGGAGCCGAGGTTGAAAAGGGTTTCCGGGGTGATCTTCTCCTTTGTTGCCAGGTCAGCCAGTCCGATACATTTCTGGTAAATGACACTGTCACCCTTCATGACCATGACAGCTCCACCGGGCTCGTCTGCTTGGAATTCGGCTTTAAGCAATGAATCAAGTCCGCATGACATGGTGTTTCCCGATTGTTTTGTTGAACATGAAGCCAGCAGCAGGCAGGCTGAAAGCATAACTGCTATTCTCATTTTTCTGTTGTGTTTGGTACAAATGCAATACTGAATGCCTGGATCTTCGGGGTCGGCTCGGGGGTCAGGGTGAACCTGACCATGATGTTGCCGTTCCTGCCCTCCATGACAAATGAGCCCCTGAGACTGTTCTCGGGGACCATCTCCTTTATCTGCAAAATCTCCCCGGCTTCGCCAAAGACCCTCGCTGATTGAACCCTTAGCTCCTCCCTGGGAGTGTCAGCGAAGAAATTATCTGCAAAGACTGAGTCGCACCCGGTGATGTCCCATACCGGCAGTATGCGCACCAGGTCGTTCATCCTGCTTTGGAGAATGCCGGTCACTGACGGGGACCGGGACCGGATATCCATCGCATCTATGACCAGGTCAAGCACCTCCTGGTTGATAGCCCAGGTTGAACCGTAGGTACGGTTGCTGAAGGCGACGACACCGATACCGTAGTCAGGCATGATGGTCCAGTTGCTGCCAAATCCGGGAAGTCCTCCGTTGTGATAGATCTTTTTCCTGCCCATGCAGTCAACTGACCACCTGAGTCCGTATCCGTAGGCAACAATCACATGGCAGTCAGGACCGCCGGGGTAGAGTGTACTGCTGTTGTATGCCATGCCGGAGGAGGGTGAATGCATCTCCCTCAGGGTGCTTCGCTTCACCGGCCCGGACTCCTGATCATCCCGGGGCGGCCAGGCTGAGAGATGCATGATGGCATAACGGGCAAAATCACTGACCGTGGAAATTAATCCTCCCATGGCACCGAAAGGACCGTCATGCAGAAGCGGCTCTTCACTCCATTCGCTGTTGCGGTACCTGTAACCCTTAGCCATGACCTCTGTGGGCAGGTCAGCGTACTCCCAGACCGTGCTGGTCATCCCAAGAGGCCTGAAGATGTTTGAAGAGATGTAAGACTGGTATGACTCACCGGTGACTGCCCTGATGACCCTCCCCAGGAGAGTATATCCCAGGTTGCTGTATTCATACGTGATGCCGGGGACATTCGACATCGACACTCCCTCTGCAATCATCGCGCTCAGCTCTTCCCTGGTCGTCTCCAGCTGCCTGTCGGCCCACGGATCATCCTGCGGAAAGCCGCCTGTGTGCGTAAGCAGATGCCGTATGGTAAGCACCGGTGCGTCGGCTGACAGGTAACGGAGATCCTCCAGCTCCGGAAGATAGATGTGAATAGGGTCATCCAGGTCCAGATTCCCCTCATCACGCAGCTTCATGATGGCAGTGGCCGTGAAGCTCTTGGTCATTGAGGCCGCCCGGAACGCGGTGGAGAGAGTAACGGGCCGCCCGTCTGCCAGGCTGGCAAAACCGGTACAGCCGTCATAGACCAGGGCTGTGTCAATGATGATTCCGTAAGATATCCCCGGAAGGTGGTTCTCCAGGGAGAAGTTTTGGTACAAACTGTCAATGGCTTTGGTCAGGTCAGGGGTCAACTCCCCAGAGCGAGAGCGCGCGCGCGCGCTCAAATCATCTGTCAGTTCGCAGGGTAGCTTCACAGTTGAGGAAGCCTTTATTACAGACTCCTCCTGTGCCCGCACCTGCGGGCCGGCAAGAACCGTGACCGCAACCACCACAGTAATGAACCTGAAAAGTCTCTTTACTACCTGTGAGATCATTTCTCCCTGAGCCTGTTGTATTTCCTTAGTATCTTCAGCGTCTCGTCAACAGGAAGGGCTTGAACGGGGAGCGCTTTCTTCACCTTTACCGTCTCAGCGGCGAAGAGAGAGTTGATGATAGCCTCCTCGGTAGCCTCGGCAACTGCCTGGAACAACAGATCCAGCTCATCATTCCTCAGCTCGCGCCACTCTTCGTACATCGAGTCGGAAGAGTAGGGGATACGCAACTCCTCAGCCGTCGACACCGCAATGACATAATCGCCGCTGCCGTTCGATCCTGATGCTCCCGTCCGCATCATACCTGCGAAAGCCCTGGAAGCCAGTCGTTTCAGGTTTCTTGCAGTGAGCGGCGCATCGGTCATCACCACCATCATGCATGACCCGTCCTCCTTGTATTCATTCGCGGCGCCCCTGAAGCTGTAGCGGCCAAGCTCCAGGCCCACAGGCACCCCGTTAATCTGCAGGATGCCCCCGTAATTAGTCTGTACAAGCACACCGACGGTATAACCGCCCCTGGCGGGGGGCAGGATCCTTGACGCCGTGCCTATGCCTCCCTTGAACCCGAAGCAGACGGTGCCTGTCCCGGCCCCCACATTGCCCTCGGTTACGGGTCCGCCCCCGGCCTTCCTGAGAGCCTCAAGAACATGGTCCGCTGTGACATGCCTGCCCCGGATGTCATTCAGTCTGCCGTCATTCGTTTCGCCCACAACGGCGTTGACGCTCATCACCCCTTCGTTGCCGGGCTGGAAGAGAGTATGCTCTATCACAGCAGCAATGGCAGTGGGT
>JBHEOU010000108.1:5563-6021 GCA_046260645.1 Bacteroidales bacterium
CCTTGTTCTGGAAAATGTTCCCGTCATGTGGAAGTATGGCAGTCACTCCCGTGTTCACCGAGTCACCCTCCCTGATTGTTACCTGGCCCACCTTCACACCGGGCACATCAGTTATGGCATTCAGACTGCCGGTACGCAGGATGCCAATCTCAATTCCATAGTCTCTTGCTCTATTCATTTGAGCATCAGTATTTTGATAATTAAGGAGTGGCAGGATAAGCACAAACATAGCCGCCGCTCTTTGTAAGTATTTTCTGCTATTCACGGACTCCCTGGTTAGTAATTCTCTGTACGGTCAAATACCTTCTTGCCGCCCACCCATGTCTGTTGAACCTTCATATCCCATATCTCCAAGGGGTCAATGGCAGTGATGTCACTCGCCAGCACAACGAAGTCAGCCAGCTTGCCAGGTTCAAGAGATCCTTTTATATCTTCTTCGAAGGAGGCGTAGGCAGCGC
>JBHEOU010000109.1:0-354 GCA_046260645.1 Bacteroidales bacterium
GATCTTGACATCATTGGCTATCTCGATGGTGATCACGTTGTCGCTTACCTCAACAACTTTGCCGTAAATGCCACCGGTAGTAATAACCTTGTCACCCTTGGAAATGGCGTTGCGGTATGTTGTCAGCTCTTTCTGCTTCCGCATCTGGGGCCTGATCATGAAAAAATAGAAAACCACAAAAACGAGAAGCAGGGGAAGTAGGCCTGTAAGCATGCTCGGACTCCCCTGTCCTGCCGGTGCAGCCTGTAAATAGATAAGTGCTAGTGTTGTCATGTTTGAAATTGGTATTTGTTATTTATAAAGTCAAAAGTCTTAAAGTCCATAAAGTCAAAAGTCATAAAGTCTGAAGGATTT
>JBHEOU010000109.1:373-5546 GCA_046260645.1 Bacteroidales bacterium
AAATCGAAAATTCTCCTACTGCCTTCCCTGCAAACTGGCTGCTTCTCCGCCAGCTGGCGGATCGCCCCTCTATTGCCTATTTTTTTACTACCTCCGCAATAATACGCAAAATAACTAAATTATTCTCTGCATTTGACTGAACTACAACAGTTTTTGTCTGCATTCCCTCTCTCCCTGAGGTGTCAAAGACCACCTCGATAGTGCCGGAGCCGCCCGGCGGCACCGGTTTCCGGTCATATTTGGGAACCGTGCATCCGCAACTGGCAGAGGCGGCGGTGATAACCAGATCGGCATCTCCGGTGTTGGAATAGGAGAATATGCATCCTACCTTCTCTCCGGCGCCCACACTCCCGAAGTTGTGCTCCGGCGACCGGAACGTAATTACGGCTGTGCCCGTAGTGTCGGCAGGCATGTTCTTGCCTGCTCCTGACGAGCTCCGTCCGCATGACCCGGAGACAACCGCAACGGCCATTATGCATGCCACCAAATATGTTCCTGTTCTCATCACTGTCTCTTTCTCTTTTTTACCGGTGAAACTGACTCCGCTATGGGCGCATCCAAATCAAACTGCGCTTTTTTTCCTTTTTTCTGACCCTGATGCGGGGTTTCGCCTATCAATCCCCTTCCGGCCTTGGTGAAGCTCCCGTTTGCCCTCATCTCCTTCACTATCTTATCAAGGATCCCGTTCACAAAAGTACTGCTTTTGGCTGTGCAGTAATCCTTTGCTATCTCAATATATTCATTGAGAGTAACTTTTACCGGCACCTCGGGAAACTCCATGAGCTCCGTGATAGCCAGCTGCATCACCAGTTTGTCCATCAGCGCAATCCTCTCAACCTCCCAGTTTGTAGTATGGGTGTCTATCAGCGCGCTGTTCCTTTCACCGTTAAGGATCGATTTCCTCAGCAGGACTTTCACAAACTCCTCATCATCACTGTTGGCGAAGAGCGGTGGAAGGACAATGGCTCTGCCTTCATCAGTCTCTCTTAATTTCCCTATGGTGTTGCGTAACATTACAGTCGCAAACATCAGGTCATCATTCCAATAAACCGACTGCTCCTCGAGGCTTGACGCCAGAATTTCCGAGGCAGGAAAAAGCCTGGTGACCACCTCCTTGATGAAGCGCTGATCATCGCGGTAGCTGTTTTCCGGGGAGGACATGTATTCATTATACACCTCCCATTTTGTCATCTCGTTATAGACCATTCTGACCACCTCGGGATGGCCTGACCACGACAGACCCAGTGTCCCCAGCCACCGGCTGAGTCCCCTGAACCCTGTAATTTTGTCTTTCCTGGTCCACAGTGCAGGAGTGGCTTCCGCATATATACGCAGCTGCTCATTACTCCTCAGCTGGGCTATGACCCTGTTGTCAGCAAAGCGGGTGTTGGGGTTTATGTCTTCCGGGGAAGGGACCCTTTTTTTGCGCCCCAGGGCTGCCTTCTCACGCGCCACATCCGACAGGGCGATAAGCAGCAGCAGGAGATAATGGAAGAGATCATAGCTCTTTGTGATGCTTAGCGCGAGCTCCTGCTCCCCCGTCTCCAGGTCATCAAGCTCCTTGCTGTTGCAAGCATAGAGCACAGATAGCGCCTTGATCCTTAATTGTCGTCTGCTTATCATTTAAAGAACAGTTTTTTCAGGCTGCAAAGTTAAAAAAATCGATATGTAATTTTAACCTTCAGCCAAAAAACTAACACAATTCGAATCTCAGATTTTGATATGAAAAAATAATTGTTACATTTGACCGTAACTAACCGGTTGAAACCCTAAAACATTGGTTACTGATGGAAGACGAAAAAGGAAGTGTTGAAGGTCACAATGAGAGAAGTGACAAGGAGGAGGTTTTTACAAAAGTTGTACGCGCAGGAAAGAGAACATACTTTTTTGACGTCAAGTCGACGAGGCACGAAGATCTTTATCTGACAATCACTGAAAGCAAGAAGAGGTTGGGGAAAGAAGGCAAGATGTTTTATGAAAAGCATAAGATCTTTCTCTACAAAGAGGACTTCGAAAAATTTACAGAGGGACTGCGTGAGGCAGTGGCCTTTGCAGGCAACGGTGCGGTTCTGCTTACCGGACACAAGGTCATGGAAGAACCTGATGAGGCCGTTGCGGGAGTTCCTGCCAGCGAGTTTTCGGATGTTGATTTTGATGAACTGGGGTCCAGGTAGATTCCCCGGTCAATTAACTTACCCCCCCCCATAAATGGATTATTTCCTTTTGGCTCTTGCCATTGTATTAATGATTGTGGGCATTGCAGGCTGTCTTCTGCCGGTTATGCCGGGGCCCCCGCTGAGCTATCTGGGACTGGTTGTTTTACATTTCACACGGTTTGCCGACATCAGCAAAAACCTCTTCATCATCCTTGCTATAGTTGCCGTTGTAGTAACAGTCATTGACTATGTTGTGCCCATCTGGGGGACACGCCGGTTCGGAGGTTCCAAATACGGGATGCGGGGTGCTACCGTCGGACTAGTCATAGGCCTCTTCCTGGGGCCGTTGGGAATAATCATCGGTCCCTTTATAGGTGCCGTGGTGGGTGAGCTTATCTTCAAGGATGACATCAAATATGCCCTCAAGGCCGGTTTCGGAAGCCTGCTCGGCTTTCTTACCGGCGTGGGGCTCAAGCTCGCAGCATCGCTACTGATAACCTTCTATTTCGTAAAAGCGCTGGTTGCGTAGCCTACAATACTTTATCCGCTACGCGGAAAAGGAAAAGGAGGAGGGTAATGTCGCAGTGCTACAATACTTAAACCGCTACGCGGTACAGTTGCTCGCAGAGCATCAGGTATTGTAGCATGTCATTGATAAACAAGACTATTGCTCGTAGAGCATATAGTTTTGTAGCCTATGCACCAAGGGTGGCGACCATCACCGCCTTGATCGTATGCATGCGGTTCTCCGCCTCGTCGAACACTATTGAATGGGGTGATTCAAATACCTCTTCCGTCACCTCCATCCCGTCAAGGCCGTACTTTTTGTAGATTTCCTCGCCCATTTTCGTCTCCCTGTTGTGGAATGCCGGCAGGCAATGCAGGAATTTGACCTTAGGGTTACCCGTAAGTATGACCACCTCGCCATTAACCTGGTATGGCTTCAGCAGCTTGATCCGCTCCTCCCATACTGCATCGGGTTCACCCATTGATACCCATACATCAGTATACAGAAAATCAACTCCCCTGACAGCTTCTGCGACATCTTCAGTAAGGGTGATCTTTGCCCCTGTTTCCCTGGCTATTTCACGGCATTTATTGACAAGGTCATCGGCGGGCTGGCATGCCTTCGGCGCCGCTGCGCGGAAGTCCATCCCCATCTTGGCGGCACCTACCATGAGTGAGTTACCCATATTGTTGCGTGCATCGCCGAGATAACAGAAACTTATCTTTTCAATCGGCTTGTCGCTGTGTTCCATCATGGTCATGAAGTCGGCCAGGATCTGCGTAGGGTGAAACTCGTTCGTCAGCCCGTTCCATACCGGTACGCCGGCATATGTCGCCAGCTCCTCGACGATATCCTGTCCGTAGCCACGGTACTCGATGCCATCATACATCCGTCCCAGCACCCTGGCGGTGTCTTTCATCGACTCCTTATGTCCGATCTGTGAGCCGGAAGGGCCGAGGTAGGTCACGTGTGCTCCCTGGTCAAAAGCGGCAACCTCAAACGCACAGCGGGTGCGGGTTGAGGACTTCTCAAAAATGAGCGCTATGTTCTTGCCCTTAAGCTTCTGCTGCTCGGTACCGGCGTATTTCGCCTTCTTAAGGTCAAATGACAGATTAAGCAGGAATTTAATCTCCCCGGGTGTGAAGTCAAGCAGTTTCACAAAACTGCGGTTGCGTAAGTTGTATGCCATATCGATTATAAGTTAAAAGTCATAAAGTCAACAGAATTTGCGATTTCAGATTTTCGATTGTCGATTTAATATAAATTCGCAAATCGAAAATCGAAAATTCTCGAATGCATATTACCCTCCCCTGCAAACCGGCTCCTCTCCGCCAGCTGGCGGATCGGCCCTCTAATGCCTATTCCCTACTGCCTATTCTCTAATCGTACTCCATCGTTATCTTGGTACCATACCGTTTGTCTTCCAGCTTGAAGGCCTCGGTGATGACGCTCTTGCTACCGCCAGCCCTGATGAAGTTAAGGCAGGCTTCGATCTTGGGAGCCATGCTCCCTTTTGTGAACTGTCCCTCACTGAGATACTTCATTGTATCCTTATAGTCAAGGAACTCCTTTATCTCCTGGTCCGGCTTCTTGTAATTGATGTAAACATAAGGGACGTCAGTCAGTATATAGAACTCATCCGCTCCTATAGCTGACGCAAGCAGCGCTGAGGCCAGATCCTTATCAATGACTGCTTCTGCCGGCCTGACATCATTCTTTTCATCTATATAGACAGGTACACCTCCGCCTCCGGCAGCAATGACAATACTTCCGCGTCTGGCAAGCTCCCTTATAAGTTCGTGGTTCATTACACCTGCCGGCTTGGGAGAGGGTACTACCCTCCGGTAGCCTCCCTCGATCTTCACCTCTTCCCTGAACACCCATCCCTTTGCACGGGCCAGTTCATCGGACTGCTCCTTTGTGTAAATCTTCCCAACTCTCTTCTGCGGATCGCTGAAGGCAGAATCATCCTTGTCAACCAGTACGGTGGTGACCAGACAAACAACATTCTTTTCAATGCCGTGTCTGTTAAGGACGTTTTTGAACATGCGCTCTATCATGTATCCTATGCCTCCCTGTGAATCCGCAACACAGATGTCAATGGGCATCTGTGCGATGCCGTACATCTGCTCACCGGCATCATTCCTCATAAGGATGTTTCCCACCTGCGGCCCGTTGCCGTGGGTTATCACAAGATCATACCCCTCCCTGATGAGAAATACCAGGTTCTCAAGAGTATCGGTGGTGTTCTGCTCCTGCTCCTCTATCGTACCAACCTGATCGCCCCTCAGAAGCGCATTGCCTCCAAGCGCCACAACTGCAAGCTTTTTACTCATACATCTCTGTTTTTGCCAGATGACAAAGCTAAAATTTTATATGAAATTATAACATGTCAAATATTATTATACACTACAATAGAGTTATATATATATGCTTCACGGTTGGCCATGAAGTGAGATGAAATGCATATTTTATTACTTTTGCAACCAAATATCGTTAAGTGAACAAC
>JBHEOU010000109.1:5556-5999 GCA_046260645.1 Bacteroidales bacterium
CATGAGGGAGAGATTTACTATAACATCAAATACATCCGCAACCCCTCATCGCTCTCCGCCGATCTTCTGCCAAAGGATCTGGTCATTGCATTCAGGAATGATCTCTTCAACACCAGCCTCCGGACTCCTTTCGGAAATTCAGGTATCACCACGGTTATCAACCCCAGGGAAAACATCTACGACACATACCTTAATATCCTATCCTTCAAGTACTATTTTGAAGGCAACTCAAAGGACCTGCAGCCGGGATTCTCTTCGATGGCAGGGATGACGATACATGAAACCGGCAGGAAATCGGTCATCTGCGGCTTCAGCTGCCGCCAGGCCAGGGTCGAGTTTCCGGATTCGGATACAACCCGTTATATATGGTACACAAATGAGATAAAGGCTGAAAAACCGAACAGGATGACCCCATACAGGGAAATTGACGGAGTGCTGATGGA
>JBHEOU010000011.1:0-7946 GCA_046260645.1 Bacteroidales bacterium
GATCATAGACGGTGGAGTAGACCAGTATCCTGAGGCAGCCTTCATGCTTGTCGGAACAATCGAAGAAGCCATAGAAAAGGGAGAGAAGCTGATTGCCGAGAACAAGTAATGACAAACAAGCTGAGACGTGAAGATCGAGATAATCACACCAGACAAAAAAATCTATTCAGGGGAGGTGCGCTCGGTGAGAGTGCCCGGCCGTAAGGGCTCTTTCCAGGTGCTGAAGGACCATGCACCCATCATATCAACCCTTGACGCCGGAGTAGTGATCATCGTTGACGAACAGGGCAACGAGGTGAAGGTTGACATCACCGGCGGCGTGGTAGAGGTGAAGAAGAACAGGATCATCCTGCTGGCCGACTCTGTCATTGAAAACTGAAGCTGATGGAGAGTGACGAGTTTCGCAGATATGGTCACGAGATTGTTGAATGGATAGCCCGCTATTTTGAAACCGTTGAACAGTTCCCGGTCAAATCGCGCGTGACGCCGGGAACCGTAAAAGAGGCCCTTCCTGATATACCTCCTGCCGGCAGTGAGTCTTTCGATCACTTCCTGAACGACTTTGACCGGATCATCATGCCGGGCATGACGCACTGGCAGAGCCCCAATTTCTTTGCCTACTTCCCCGCTAACAGCAGTCCCCCCTCAGTGCTTGCCGAGATGCTCACGGCGGCCCTGGGGGCGCAGTGCATGTTATGGGAGACCTCGCCGGCGGCGGCTGAGCTGGAGGAGAGGATGATGGAGTGGCTGCGTGACATGACCGGGCTCCCCTCATCGTTCGAGGGAGTGATACATGACAGCGCCTCGTCGGCCACCCTGGCAGCGCTGATCACCGCGCGTGAGAAGGTCACTCAATACAGGTCGAACAAAGAGGGATTGTATGGCACAGGCCGTTTGCGCATTTATGCTTCAGCACAGGCTCACTCGTCCGTTGAGAAGGGAGCCGGCGTGGCAGGCTTCGGGAGGGATAACATGGTGAGGATTGCGGTCAGAAAAGACTATTCTATAGATGCTGAGGCCCTGAGACAGGCTATAGAAGCGGATCTCACCTCTGGTTATATTCCGTGCTGTGTGGTTGCCACCATGGGCACAACCGGTACCACCGCCATTGACAACCTGCGCGCCGTAGGGGAAATATGCCGCGAAAAAAATCTTTGGCTGCATGTTGACGGGGCTCTTGCCGGTACGGCACTGATGCTGCCTGAGATGAGGTGGATGGCCGACGGGATGGAGTACGTCGACTCAATAGTCTTCAACCCGCACAAGTGGATGTTCACCAACTTCGACTGTTCGGCCTATTTTGTCCGTGATGCCGCCTCACTCATACGGACCTTTGAGATACTGCCCGAGTATCTTAAGACACGCACCAGGGGTATGGTTAACGACTACCGCGACTGGGGCATACCGCTGGGCAGGCGATTCAGGGCCCTGAAGCTCTGGGCTGTCATACGCACCTATGGCGTTGAAAGGCTGCAGGCAATGATCAGGGAGCATATCAGGCTGGCAAAGATGCTTGCAGGGCTGATAGAGTCGGAGAAGGATTTCATGCTTATGGCGCCGGTACCGCTGAACACCGTCTGTTTCCGGTATCTGCCGGAGGGGATGAATGACGCGGAGGCCAATGAGCTGAATGAGAAGCTCAACCATGCTCTGAATGACACCGGGAAGCTTTATCTCACGCATACTAAATTAGACGGAAAGTATGTGCTTCGCATGGTTACGGCACAGACAAATGTGACGGAGAAACATGTGTTGAACGCCTGGGAGATGATCAGAGAGAAAGCCTCAGCGATCTCTGCCGAGAACGGTGCCGTAGATATTCACTGAGATTGTGCCGTTTATGAAAGACCGCTCCTGCACGGGGATATAACCGGCAGTGGCACCGGCGCTGATCTCAAAGGGAAATCGGAGCAGGTAGAAGTCGGCAAGAAGCTCTGCACCAAAAGAGCCAAAGTCGGTTGAACCCTCATCAAGCCTCCCCGTGCCGTAATTATATATCTTCCAGCCGGTTGAGCCGTCAAGGAAGGCTGACCCCCTGATCCTCTTCAGGTAAAAAAGGCTGCCGGCAGCAAGGTCAGGATAGAACAAGGGCATGGTGTAGTCTGCAGAGAGGGAGAACAGCTTTTCGGAAACAATCGTCTCTTCATAGCCCCTCGGATAAGGAAGGGAATTATTGAAAAGCATCCTGCCGGAGGGCGCCTGATCCTCGTACCCGGCCCTGACAACCAGACTGTGGTTTCTGAAGAGGCCGGGCAGATAAAGAGTTCCCCTGGCATATTTCCTGCGGCCGTAGAGATCATTGTCCCAGGGGGCTGCCGTCAGCCTGATATCCGCCACCTGACCCCACCTGGGGAAAATATCGCGGTAGGCTGTACGGAAGGTGTTCGAGAAATAAAGTCGCCCGGTGATAAGAGTAACTCCCTTATCGTATTGTCCTTCATCACGTAACCAGGTGTACCTGTTGCGATAGCTGACATAAAGGGCAGGCATGACAAGCTGTCTGAATTTACCGTAGGCAAACCAGAGCTGGTCATATATGCTGACGTTCAACTGAAGGTCTGCTTTGAGATCATCCGGCAACGGGCGGGTGATTGTATCCCTGGTTACCATCGGGTCACCACCGTACCTTAGATCCACATCAATCACCGGGTGCCATCCGCTCCATTTTACGCCGGAATGGAAATAGTGGTTTCCCTCGGAGAACTCATAGCCTAAAGTTGATATCAGGGTGCTCAGATGGTTCTGTGACAACAGTGTAACACCCGGGTTGATGGCAGTGGGATCGGTTTTGATCTCATCAACATCAGCGTACAGGGGGAACCAGCTGTGGAAATTGAACAGGTGGGCTGCCTTGCGGTAGGGTTTTGACGCCAGGTTCAGTGGTGCAGGTTGTTCCGCAGGACCTTGTAAGGTGGGCATTTTAGCTATGGCGGGTAAGACCCCGTGCATCCCGCCTCCCGCCGGCCCGGCAGTCACCCCCCTGTTTTCAGAGGCAATGATGAACCCGTCAGCAGTGTAATCTGAGAAGAGTATCTCGTCACCGGCAATGGAGAAACCGGCAATTCCGAAACGTGATCCAGTCACGCGGGAGACAAGGGTATCGTCCGTGATGCGGTAGATGTTGTCAGAGCCGTCGCCCTGCGCCAGGTAGTAGAGGGTTTTATCGTGTATCTCCGCCTGTATTATGTCGGTGGTGCCTTCAGGCATGTTTATGATCCATCTCTTGCCCGTGGGCCTGTATGTTCTTAACCCCTCTCCATCGCGGCTGAGGGTGACCACCGTCACAGCCTGTCCGTCCGAGGTCCAGGCCGGTCGCTGAAGGATGAGGTTATCGGGTGGCACCACATCCATCAGAACCTCACCGGTGAAGGCATCGAGGAAGACCATCGAACATCGCAGCTCCGGGGTGGTTGAGACGGCAACAATGGTTTTCCCGTCAGGAGAGAGATCTGGTGCTGTATATCTTGTACGGTAAGTCAGCTGCCTGATAGTCCCGCCGCTAATCTCCATTCGCTTTATCACCGAATATCCGCGGTTATCCCACCTGATATCAGGGTGCAGCTCAGACCATACCACTGTGCCGTCCGAATATGAGAAGAAATATGGATATATATTCCCGGTGGTGGTCAGAACCCGTTCTGTGCCATTTGCCGGATCAGTAATGACAAACCGTGAAGGATCCGACAGGGAGGTCCTGAGGGAGATAATTTTCCCGTCAGCGGTTCGGTGAGGTGAATAGTGACTGACAAAATCTCTTTTCCTGGTGATGTTCAGGGCCGGGTACTCCCTTAAGCCTTCGGCCACATTAGCCTTCCATGATCTTTCCAGCGCGGCGAAAGTCGAATCATACAACCTCTTTTTCGTCAGTCCGGTCTCTTTTTTCAGGCTGTGGTTGATTGGGTTGAACGGATAGCCTGATGACACCTTCCTGATGGTTTTGTTCCATGCGGTGCTGTCGGTGTTGCGCAGGTGGTTCATCATCAGGTATCCGAAGACATAATGATCAGGCGTAAAGTTCCGGTATGAGCCGGAGAGCATTTTATCATATCCGTAAATTCCCTGGTCCCTTGTTGCCAGCGCCCTGGCTCTCTGAGTGAAGGCATTGCTGCGTCCCCTTCCAGACAGGGTGGTGGCCGTTTCGGCAAAGACGGCATCGCCTTCGAAAGCCCACATCGGTATCTCCACGGCACTGACGCCCACCGCCTGTTCACCCAGAAGGTACCACAGCGCCCTGCCCAGGCCCGTCCTGTTAAGCGAGGAGAGCTGGAGGACGTGCGCGGTCTCATGCACCGCGAGCTGCTCCGCAGGCCACATAGGGAGGTTATCCTGGCCGGGGAGGGGATAGAGCTCCATCCTGCGCGGAGCCCAGCTCACATAGCCGTTTGATGACATGGAGTGGTTATGAATGATCACAGGGATCCTTGATCCCCCGTCGGGATAAAGAGCTGACAGCCTGTTGAATGACTGCTCAAGAAGAAGGGCATAGTCCCTTGCACCCGCCTCAAAATCATCAGGGTAGATAACCCTGAAGTGGGGTGTATTTATCTGCCGCCATCTGAGTGAAGCCGGATCCTGCCCCGTGTCATAGTACTGCGCCCCGGCATCAGCTAACGCCACCAGGCTCATCAGGAGCATAATAATGCTTTTTCTCATGCAGGGCAGTTTGTCCAAAAATACCAAAATTGGCCAATATCTTCGGCTTCAGTGCAAAATCTTATTATTTTCGTGCGGAATAACAAGGGAACGGAAAAAATACTGTTATGATAAAGAAATTCAGGTTCTGGGATAACATACTCGGCTGGACGGCATTTGCCGTAGCTGCCGTGACATACCTGATGACGATTGAGCCTACCACCAGCCTCTGGGACTGCGGGGAGTTCATCGCCTCTGCATTCAAGCTTGAGGTGGGCCATCCTCCGGGAGCCCCTCTATTTATGATCCTGGGAAACTTCTTTGCCAATTTTGCTGGCGGTGACGTCACAAAGGTTGCAATGATGATCAATGCGATGTCAGGACTGGCAAGCGCGCTGACGATACTGTTTTTGTTCTGGACCATCACCCATCTTGCCCGCAGGATCTTCCTTAAGCAGGAGTCTGACTACACTGCCGGCAGGATAATAGCCGTTCTGGGCGCAGGTCTGACAGGAGCCATGGCTTATGCCTTCTCCGATACCTTCTGGTTCTCGGCAGTTGAGGGCGAAGTCTATGCCACCTCATCACTCTTTACTGCAGCGGTCTTCTGGGCCATGCTGAGGTGGGAGGATGTGGCCGACAAACCTCACGCCGACAAGTGGATCATACTTATTGCCTTCCTGATGGGACTCTCACTTGGAGTGCACCTTCTTAACCTGCTGGCTATTCCTGCGATTGTCTGTGTATGGTATTTCCGCAAGTATGAGTTCTCATGGAAAGGGCTTGCGGCATCACTGGGCGTGTCAGTGGTACTGCTGGTGCTCATCATGTACGGGATCATCCCGGGCATCTTCACTGTCACCTCGCGTTTTGAGCTCTTCTTTGTAAACAGCCTCGGCATGCCCTTTAACAGCGGGATGTATATTCACGTTATATTGCTTATTGCGGCGCTACTGCTATCTGTCTGGTATTCATTCACTCACAATGAAGGGAAATGGGGTTTCCTGCTGGCCGCCCTGGCGTTTATGCTTTCCGGCATCTGGGTGCTCACCAGTTCGGTTGTTCTTGACCTGGCCATCCTTGCAGCCATAATTTATGGCGCATGGTACCTGTCAACGCGTAAAAGGGCTGTGCTGAACACAATAATGACAGCCATGCTGGTGATCGTCATAGGTTATTCATCCATTGCGACCATAGTCATCAGATCGACGGCGAACACCCCCATGAATGAGAACAACCCTTCCAATCCCTTCGCCCTGCTCTATTACCTCAACCGTGAGCAGTACGGTCAGCGCCCGCTCGTTCACGGTCCCTATTACAATGCCCCCGTGACTGACTATGTGAAAGGCAAGCCAACGTATAATCCCATTGACGGCAAATATGTTATAACCAACCGTGAGACAAAGCGCGAATATGATGAAAGGTTCACGACCCTGCTTCCCAGGATGTGGAGCGACTCGCCTGATCACATAAGGATTTATGGAGAGTATACAGGGAGCAAGGGAAAACCGGTCAGGGTCAACAACCCCCAGACGGGAGAACCGGAAACTTTGCGGGTGCCCACCTTCGGGCAGAACCTTAAATTCATGTTCCGCTACCAGTTCGGGTTTATGTACTTCCGGTATTTCCTGTGGAACTTCAGCGGCCGTCAGAACGATATACAGAGTTACGGTGGGCCGGTAAACGGCAACTGGATCACGGGGCTCGACTTTCTTGATGCACCACGGGTGGGTTCTGTAAAGGGGATGCCTGATGACATGAAGAACGCCCCGTCACGAAACGCCTATTTTTTGTTGCCGCTGCTGCTGGGGCTTGTCGGGTTCCTGTGGCATTTCAACCGTGATGTCAGGAACTGGTGGATTGTACTTCTGCTGTTTATAATGACAGGGATAGCCATAGTTGTTTACCTTAACCAGTACCCTAATCAGCCACGTGAGCGTGATTACGCCTATGCAGCCTCGTTCTATGCATTTACCATCTGGATAGGACTGGGAGTGCTGGCTCTCTTTGACCTTCTCCGTAAGGCGGTCAGTGAGACGCCCGCCGCCGTCATTGCCTCGCTTCTGACCTTTGCGGCGGTGCCTGCCGTGATGGGAGCGGAGAACTGGGACGACCATGACAGGTCGGGAAGATATCTTGCAAGGGACGTGGCCTACAACTACCTGAACACATGCAAACCGCAGGCAATAATATTCACCGGCGGTGACAATGACACCTTCCCTCTCTGGTATGCACAGGAGGTGGAGGGTGTGCGCACTGACGTGCGGGTGTGCAACCTGATGCTTCTCAATACCGACTGGTATATTGATCAGATGAAGATGAAGGCCTATACCTCCGAACCCCTTCCCATTAGCCTCCCGAAGTCGTTGTACTATGACGGCGTCAATAACCAGGTGGCGGTGTATGAGCGTGTCAGCGAGCCTGCCAGCGCAAAGGAGGTGATGAAATTCATCAGCAGCGGCAGTGATGTGTCAAAGCTTAAGATGTACGATGAAGACATCTATTACATCCCGACAAAGACTGTTCGCATACCCGTTGATGCGGCCAAAGTGCTTGCCAATGGCACTGTAAGGCCTGAAGATGCGGATAAGATTGTACCATATATCGACATAAAGCTAAAGGGATCGTGGATAATGAAGAGCCAGCTGATGGTGCTTGACATCATTGCCCATAACGACTGGGAGAGGCCGATATATTTTGTTGGTGGCATGCATGATGATGCCATGGGGCTGGAGGAGTATTTCCAGCTTGAAGGGCTTGCATACCGCCTGGTACCGGTAAAAGGTGTCAACAGGGGATGGCTTGATTACGGTCGCATTGACACAGAAATCCTTTATGATAACATGATGAACCGCTTCATGTGGAGGGGCGCTGCCGACCCGGATGTCTATATAGATTATTACCACATGCGCACCCTGACAGTTATCAGGGCGCGGCTCAACCATGCGAAGCTGGCCAAAGCGCTGGTGGCCGAGGGTGACACTGTCAGGGCCGGGGCGGTCATAGACAGGTGTCTTGAACTCTTCCCTGTGTCAAAACTCGGATATGACTTCTATTTTTCGGAGATAATCTCGGCCTGTTTTGCTGCAGGTGACAATGAGAGGGCGGCGACGCTTGCGCGTGAATTCTCGGATTACTATCTCGTGCGTTCGGGATACCTGCTTGACCAGAAGCCCTCGGTCAGGCTTTATGCTGAGTCGGAGATTGCCAGCGGGCTTCAAATGGTGTCACCGGTCATGCAGATGTGCTATGACAACGGCCATACAGAGCTGGCAGAAGAGCTGAATGCGAGATTTAATGATCTCTACTCCAGG
>JBHEOU010000011.1:7956-17936 GCA_046260645.1 Bacteroidales bacterium
CTGAAGACTGAGGACTGAGGACTGAGATTGTCAGTCGTATGCCTGAAACGCCGGCCGCGGGGCGAGATATTTCTCAAGAATCAGGTGGATCTTGTCAGGAAAGACCGGCTTGAGGTTATACTCGGTGCATCCGGCAATATAAGCCTCATTCTTAGTCTGTTCGGAGTAATAGGCGGTGATAAGTATAACCGGTGCCGACCGGTTAACATGTCTGAATGCCCGGGTACAGTCGATTCCGTTGACCAGGGGAACAAGAAAATCCATAAATACCAGGTCAAACTGGGCCCTGCCGGTGGTGATGGCATCAACAAACTCCTTTCCGTTGCGGAAAACGGAGACTTCTACGCCGGTCTCCTTCAGCAGTGTTTCGTAGTACCTCAGGGATGCAACATCGTCTTCGACTATCGCAATCCTTTTGCCTGTAATATTCAGCATCATGTATAGAGTGAACCCGGGGTTAATGTTCCGAACTCAGCGCAAAGATATCCGGCGAAGGCTAACAAGGTTAATTAAATTTTTCTCAAATGTCAACTTTAAGAACAACTTATTAACAACAACTTATAAACAAGAAATGAAGGGGTAGCTAACGTTCAGATAATGAGCGACATAGCATGATCAATAGCACTCCCACCGTGTGGTAACGCCGTTGATGGTGGTGGGGGCAATGGCCTTTATGGCCAGAAGTTCCTGGTCACAATATTCGGCTTCCGTGCCCCAGGCAATGGGATTTTCGTTTTCATATGAGACGGTCTGACAGGTCTGGCATCCGTCACCAAGGATGTCGCATGAGGTAAAGGTACACGCAACAAAAAACAGGCAGGCGATATAAAGTATTTTCATTTTCATCTTTTCTCATGTAAAACGGTAAAGTTATTAAAATAGTATTATGACGGGAGTGCAGCATTTTTTATAAATTAGAGTCCTTAAACTGAACAACAAGCCAAATCCAAAATCCTCACATCATGGAAGAGTATAAAACATCACAGGCCCCGGTCACCGTTGAAGAGAACAGGATGCAAAAACACATTAATGTTGCAGCCATCCTGCAGATAGTCTTCGGATCACTGAATGTCATTATTGCGATGGTTATCGCCTTTGCCTTTGGCTTTGCAGATCAATTTGTCGATGATCCCACCGCAGCCAAGGTCCTGGGAATTGTCGGAACACCCCTGGTAGTTCTTTTTCTGGTATTCGGCGGAGCAATGATTGCCGGAGGAGTGGGGATGTTATCGTGCAAACCCTGGGCAAGGATCCTTACCCTGGTCATGGCGGCAATAGGCCTGCTCAACATTCCCATCGGCACCCTGAAGGGAGTTTATATAATCTGGGTGCTGGTACAGCAGGAAACAGTCTCACTTTTTGAAAAAGGCTGCCCTAAAATGCCGGGTACTATTTAAGAAGTTTCCTTACTTCCTTCAGGCTGACAAAATGATTATTTTTGTCCTCGCTAATATTCATTGAGATGGCCGACGACAAGAAGATCATTTTTTCCATGTTCAGGGTAAATAAGAGCTACCCTCCTCATAAACAAGTTATTAAAGATATTTCCCTCTCCTTCTTCCTGGGCGCGAAGATTGGTATCATCGGTCTCAACGGTTCGGGGAAGTCGACACTGCTTAAGATCATTGCGGGCATTGAGAAGGAATACCAGGGCGAAGTTGTTTTTTCTCCCGGGTACACCGTGGGCCACCTGCCGCAGGATCCGCTCATGGATGAACAACGCACTGTACGCGAGATCGTCGAAGAGGGCGCAGCCGAAGTGGTTGCGGCACTGAAGGAATATGAAGAGATCAACCTGAGCTTTGGCGAGCCGGAGGTCTATGAGAACCCTGATGCGATGGAGAAGCTCATAGCCCGTCAGGCGTCGCTGCAGGAGAAGATCGAATCTCTCGACGGATGGAACCTTGAACACAGGCTTGAGCGGGCTATGGACGCCCTGAACTGTCCCGATCCCGCCACCCCCGTCAATATCCTCTCCGGGGGCGAGCGCCGCCGCGTGGCGCTGTGCCGTCTGCTGCTGCTGCAGCCTGACGTGCTCCTCCTCGATGAGCCCACCAACCACCTCGATGCCGAGAGCGTACAGTGGCTGGAGACCCACCTGAAACAGTATGCCGGCACGGTCATCTGCATCACGCACGACAGATATTTTCTTGATAACGTGGCGGGATGGATACTGGAGCTCGACCGTGGCGAAGGCATACCCTGGAAAGGCAATTATACCTCATGGCTTGAACAGAAGTCAAAGAGGCTCGAGCTTGAAGAGAAAGGCAATGTAAAACGACGCAAGACCCTGGAGCATGAGCTGGAATGGGTGCGCATGTCACCGAAGGCACGCCGTGCCAAGTCAAAGGCCCGTCTGAGCGCCTATGAGAGCCTGCTCAACCAGGATGTGAAGCAAAAGGAAGAGAAGCTTGAGATATTCATCCCCAACGGTCCCAGACTGGGAGACAAGGTGATACGCGCAAAAGGCGTCTCAAAGGCATTCGGTGATAAAATCCTCTTTGAAGAGCTGGAGTTTAATCTTCCCCCTAACGGAATTGTCGGTGTCATAGGACCCAACGGTGCAGGCAAGACAACACTTTTCAGGATGATCATGGGACAGGAGAAGGTTGACAAGGGCACCTTTGAGGTTGGCGAGACCGTGACACTGGGCTATGTTGATCAGGCCCATGCAGATATTGATCCGAATAAAAGCGTATATGAGGTCATCTCAGGAGGCGTTGACGAGGTCATGGTTGGCAACAGGCCGGTAAATGCACGGGCCTATGCTGCGCGCTTCAACTTCACCGGCGCTGATCAGGAGAAGAAGTGCGGGGTGCTCTCCGGAGGGGAACGCAACAGGCTCCACCTGGCGCTGACGCTTAAGAGCGGCGCAAACGTATTGTTACTTGACGAACCCACCAACGACATAGATGTCAATACCCTTCGGGCACTTGAAGAGGGGCTTGACAACTTTGCGGGCTGTGCCGTCATTATTTCGCATGACCGCTGGTTCCTTGACCGGGTGGCCACGCATATACTTGCTTTTGAGGGCGACTCGAAAGTAGTGTGGTTCGAAGGCAGCTTCTCGGAATATGATGAAAACTATCACAAGCGCACCGCCAATGCCGGGCCTGTCAGGATGAAATACAAAAAGCTCTCCTGATTTTTTCGTCATCAGCTCTTCGGCAGCAGGGTAGCAATTTGGCGCCAGTACAGCGGCTATACAACGGCAGTTCGCCGGCAACCAAAGTATCATATAAATCATCTAAGGTGGGCTGTTATTCTAAAAACAGTACCTTCGCATATTGTCAGATTGCGACATGCAGCCAGATCCGCTGGTCTGCCGGAGCAACACTCTCAAATATTAGCAAAAACAGCATATATAATGGCAACACGCAGGCAATTCATCAGGATCTCAGCCATGGGAGCCGGGGCGGTCATGGCCGGGGCGGCCGGTCTCAGGCTGCTGGCTTCGGAGCTGACTGACGGACAGAAGGCTACCTTTGCCGCTCTCACCGGTCGTACACCCACATATTGTGAGGTATGTTTCTGGAAGTGTGCCGGGTGGGTATACAAGGACGACAAGGGTTCAATAAAAAAGATCATCGGCAACAGCGAGGATCTCAACTGCAACGGCCGCTTCTGCCCGCGTGGCACCGGAGGGGTTGGTATGTATCACGACGAGGACCGGCTACGTACTCCGCTGATACGTGTTGACGAGCGGGGCAAACAGAGCTTCCGCGAAGCCACATGGGAAGAGGCCTTTGATTACATTGCCGAAAAGATTAAAGTGATCTCCGCCGAACATGGGCCTGAGTGCGTTGCACTCTTCACCCATGGCTCGGGAGGAAAATATTTCTCGACGCTGCTGCGTGCACTGGGATCACCTCACATTGCAGCGCCTTCGTACGCCCAGTGCCGTGGTCCGCGCGAGGTTGCCTTCCAGGCTACCTTCGGGGAGGCGGTCGAGAGTCCTGAACGGACTGACATACGTGATACCAGGTGTCTTGTTCTTATTGGCAGCCATATAGGTGAGAACATGCACAACGGACAGGTGCAGGAGATGTCTGACGCCATAGACAAGGGGGCAACCATCATCACTGTTGACCCGCGTTTCTCAACCGCTGCGGGCAAATCAAAGTACTGGCTTCCGATAAAGCCGGCCACAGACCTTGCCCTGCTGCTGGCGTGGATAAACGTCATCATCACCGAGGAATTGTATGACAAAGCCTACGTTGAGAAGTACACATATGGCTTCGATTACCTGAAGGAACATGTAAAGACCATGACACCCGAGTGGGCTTATGGCATCACAACCATTGATCCTACCGTCATTCGCGAGACAGCACGCGAGATGGCCAATGCTGCTCCGGCTGTCCTGGTGCATCCAGGCCGGCATGTCGTATGGTACGGTGATGACACGCAGCGCCTGAGGGCTATGGCAATACTCAATGCACTGCTTGGATCGTGGGGCCGCAGGGGAGGCTTCTTCCGCCCTGAGAGCTTCGAGCTTCCCGAGCCGCCACATCCACCCTACCCCGAGCCGAAGAGATCATGGAGGACGGAATTTCCCGATATGTACAAGCTTGCCGACACGGTCCTGGCCAACGGCGTTTGTGACGCCACTATTCCTGACCCGAGTCGTCACTGCCAGTTCCAGGCATGGATAGTCAACGGCACCAACCTCATTGAGACGCTTCCGAACCAGAAAAACACCATTGAAGCCATACAGGCACTTCAGCTGCTGGTGGTCATCGATACCATGCCCATGGAGATTACAGGCTGGGCTGATGTGGTGCTTCCCGAATGCACTTACCTTGAGAGGTATGATGACCTGAGGGTAGGCCCGCACCGCAAGCCTCAGATAGCCCTCAGGGCTCCTGCCGCAGAGCCATCCTATAATACCAAACCGGCATTTTATATGGCCAGGGAGCTGGCAAAGAGGCTGGGGGTGATTGAATACTTCCCCTTTGAGAAGATGGAGGATCAGCTCGACTGGCAGCTGAAGCAGGTGGGCAGCAGCCTCGAGGAGATGAAAAGGATAGGGGTAAAGACCTTTGACCGAACGGCCGATGACCTCTACTTTTATCCTGACGAGGATGTTGAGTTTTACACCCCCACCGGCAAGATCGAACTCTATTCAACATCGATGGCCGATGCGGGTTATGACCCGCTGCCCCTGTACACCAGGCATGAGGAGCCACCGCCAGGATATTATCGCCTCAACTACGGACGTGCACCAATGCATACCTTCAGCCGGACGGCCAACAACCCGAACCTGACAGACCTGATGGACGAAAACAGCGTGTGGGTCAATCCACGTGTTGCTAAAGAGTGGGGCCTCAGCACTGGCCAGTATGTACACCTTATCAACCAGGACGGAAAGAGGTCTGAGTTCCCGATAAGGGTGAGGGTGACTGAACGTATCCGCTGGGACTCTGTTTACATGGTTCACGGATTTGGCCATGACGACAAGAGACTGCGACGATGTTACGGCAAGGGCGCCAGCGACACCAACCTCATCACAAGAGTACTTGTCGACCCTATCATGGGCGGCACCGGCATGCGCGGCAACTTCGTGACCTTCATCACTGATCTTAAGGGAGAGGAGGTGATATCATGAGATACGCAATGGCTGTTGATACGAAGAAATGTGTGGGATGCTCTGACTGTGTGGTGGCTTGCCAGACTGAGAACAATGTACCCATTGGTTACTGCCGCGACTGGGTGGTGGAGGTGATGGATGGCACATACCCTCAGCTTGAGATCGAGCTGAGGTCGGAGAGATGCAACCACTGTGCCAACGCGCCCTGTGTCAGATGCTGTCCTACAGGTGCAAGCCATATAGTCGACGGCGGAATCGTGCTTGTCAAACCGAACAAGTGCATCGGCTGCGGGGCATGCATCGCCTCCTGTCCCTATGACGCCCGTTATCCCCATCCCAAAGGATATGTAGATAAGTGCACCTTCTGCATTCAGCGGGTCAGGGAGGGAATGAAACCCGCATGTGTGGCAGTCTGCCCTACAAAATGCATGTACTTCGGTGATCTCGACGACCCTAACAGCGAGGTGAGTGTAATCCTCAAAAAACGGAAGTCCAAGACCCTCATCCCCGAGGCGGGGACGCAACCACAGTTATATTTTCTAATCTGAGCAGACGATGAACGAAGAGCTTATTATCAGCGGAAGAGAGAACCTGATGGTTGACCCGCAACTGCATATATGGCACTGGCCCATACCGTTGTACCTGTTTCTGGGAGGGCTCGCGGCAGGAGTGTTGTTCTTTGCCGCCCTGTTCTACCTGCTGGGCAAGGAAGATCAGTACCGCTCTGCTGTGCGCAGGGTACCGTTTATTGCCCCGATAGTGCTTGTTATAGGCCTTGCAGCCCTCTTTTATGACCTTAACCACAAAGCCTTTTTCTGGCAGCTCTATACGACGATCAGGATCCAGTCGCCGATGTCATGGGGCGCATGGACACTGCTGGTCATAACCACCGCCTCAGTGATATGGTGTGCCTTGCATATCAGGGAGTTTTTCCCAAACTGGGACTGGAAGTATAAGTGGCTGAAGGATATCGAAGCTTTCTTCAACAAGAATAAGAAACCCCTGGCATGGGTGATGCTTATCTTCGCCATCATCACGGGTGTTTATACCGGTATACTGCTGTCAGCCTTCAATGCCAGGCCGCTCTGGAACACCTCGGTACTGGGGCCGCTGTTCCTTGCCTCTGGCCTCTCGGCCGGGGCTGCAACGATAGTTCTGGCCTCAAGGAACCATGAGGAGAGGCTCCTTTTTACGAAGATCGATCTTATTATCCTCGGCACGGAGCTTTTCCTGATAGTGCACATGTTCATGGGTTTTCTCGCAAGCACACAGGTGCAGATAGAGGCCGCACAGCTTTTCCTGGGCGGGCCTTACACCATGGTATTCTGGATCTTCGTGGTTGTGCTGGGCATCATCATTCCCGGAGTTCTTGACCTGATGGAGCTGCGCGGAAGGCATATACCCGCGCTGATTCCCGGAGTACTTGTGTTGATGGGCAGTTTCACCTTCCGTTTTGTATTCGTCTTTGCCGGCCAGGTGAGCCGCTGGTTATACTGATCACAATAAAACAAATAACAATATGAGCAATACTACAACAAAAGAGAAGAGCAGGCGGTACCTCAACCCGTACGTGGGCGGTGTCCTCCTGGGCCTCGTGCTGCTTGCCGCCAATTTCACTTCAGGCAGGGGCCTGGGTGCCAGCGGCGCCATAAAGAGTGTCGTGGCCACAACCATAGAGGTGGTAGATAAGGAGGCGGTCAACACCATGCCCTTCATGACCGAGTATGCAGCGTCACACAGCAGCAGCCCCATGCGTTCATGGCTTGTATTCCAGATGCTTGGGGTGATTGTGGGCGGCTTCCTCTCAGGTGCCGTTGCCGGCCGGCTCAAGCTTAAGGTGGAGCACTCGCCAAAGATCACCTCCAGGCGCAGGCTGATATTTGCACTGGCAGGGGGTATCCTCTTCGGCCTGGGCTCACAGGTAGGACGGGGCTGCACCAGCGGCTCGGCACTGAGCGGTATGGCCGTGCTCTCACTCGGAGGCTTCATCACCATGATGGCTATCTTCGGCACTGCCTTCGCACTGGCATATTTTTTCAGGAGAAACTGGATTTAAGGAAAGGAGAAAAAAATGGGACCATTAGCACCATACGAAATCATATCGGAGAACACCAACTTTCTCCTTGCATTCTTCATAGGCATAGGATTCGGCTGGGTACTCGAGAGCTCCGGCTTCTCGTCGAGCCGCAAGCTGGCAGGCATGTTCTACGGTTATGACACCGTAGTACTCAAAGTCTTTTTCACCGGCGCCATCACAGCCATGCTCGGGCTGCTCTTCATGAGCCTCTTCGGGTGGGTTGATCTTGACCTGGTATATGTCAACCCGACATATCTCACTTCTGCCATCGTCGGCGGGGTGATAATGGGAGCCGGCTTTATCATGGGAGGCTTCTGCCCGGGCACAAGTTTCTGCGGTGCCGCAATAGGAAAGATTGATGCCATGGTATTCGTCGTCGGACTCTTTATAGGCGTTTACGGCTTCGCATTCACCTACGGATGGTGGGAGAAGCTCTATTTTGCAAAATACCTCGGCGAACCAAAGGTGAGCGAAACCCTGGGCATGAAGGACGGACTATTTGGCCTGCTGCTCATTGTGGCGGCAATTGGCATGTTTATTGTTGCTGAATGGTCTGAGAAAAAATTCCCGAGGGAAGAATACTGAGATATGATAAGATTATGATCAAACCAGCACCTCATGCATCATAAACATTTTGTTGAGTCAGATGTTAGGTTGAAGGGTGGGATCGGACCAGGAACAAATTAAAAAGAAAATTATGAAATCGATAAAATTACTTGCACTCATAATCATTCCTCTGGGAATAATAATTGCAGCCGTTCCGGCTGACCGGGTTAAGCACTTTCAGCTTACCGCCGATGAGCTCCTTCAGGAGGCCGGGGCAGGGGTGCAGTTCATCTCTCCCGACGTGGTGGCTGACATGCTTGTTCAGAAGGATCCGTCGCTTCGGCTTATCGATGTCCGTACGCCTGAGGAGTTTGATGCATACAGCATGCCCGGCGCAATAAATATTCCCCTCAGCAACCTGCTGGCAGATGAGTACACTGACATCCTGCACCAGGATGCCTACATGAATGTGCTATATTCAAATGGTTCGGTCTATGCGAACCAGGCCTGGATGATCACAAGGCAGCTGGGGTATGAGAACAACTTTGTGATGGAAGGAGGGCTGAACTACTGGTTTGGCAATATACTTTCACCGACGGAGCCTTCGGTTACAAGTGCCAATGAGGAGTTTGCCAGATACGACTTCCGCAAGAGTGCTGCCGCTGCCCTTGGTGGCGGTGATGTGATAAGCACTGAGAGTACGCCACCGGCAGTAAAGGCTGTCAGACCTCCTGTTACGATGAAGGCCAAGAAGAAGCCTTCAGGGGGTTGCTGATTTTTTGCGATAACCGAAAAATAATTTACATTTGCGGCTGCAAACGCGCGGCCCTATAGTTCAATGGATAGAACGCGGGTTTCCTAAACCTGAAATCCAGGTTCGATTCCTGGTGGGGCTACAAACATCAAGTAGCTCAGAGCAAAGAGCTCAGGGATACAAGGAGCGATGCAACGCAGTCCCGCACAGCGGGAGAGCACAGGGTAAAGCCCGGGAGATGATCCCGGGTTTTATTTCAGGTGTTATTATCCGGGATTATGTTTCAACTCCCCAATTTACTCAAAAAAGAGATCACTCGCTAATACCGGTGCCGTCCAAGTATTTCATGTCATCATCCTCAATTACAAAATCGACATCCAGGTTATGCTTAATGTACTCAGGGTGCGTTGATTTGGGAAGGGGAAGTGCTCCCTTCTGAAGTACATAACGGATTGAGAGCTGAGCAGCGCTTTTGCCGTATTTTTTAGCAATGGCCATAATCTCGTCATTCTTCAATAGTTTTCCTGTTGCGAGAGGGGAATAGCCCTCTACGAGAATCTGGTTCTTAACGCAGTGATTTACAATCTCTTCCTGAGGGTGTCCAATGTGAAGCTTTATCTGGTTTGCCATCGGCTTTATCCGGCATGTGCCGAGAATGGCATCAATGTCTTTTACAGTGAAGTTTGATATACCGATTGAACGGGTTTTGCCGCTCTCATAAAACTCTTCCATGGCCTTCCACACCTCGATATTCTCTTTGGTATAGTCGGTGCCTATCTCTGTCCAGGGCCACGGGGCATGTATGAGGTAAAGATCAATATGGTCAAGGCCGATATTCTTCATTGTAAATTCAGCATGCCGGACCGCCCTGTCGTAGCTCTTTATCTCGGCAGGAAGTTTTGATGTAACGAATATCTCACTGCGGTCAATCCCGGAGTCAAGTATGGCCTTTCCGACGCTGGCCTCATTGCCGTAAGCCTGTGCTGTGTCTATATGACGGTATCCTGCCTTAAGGG
>JBHEOU010000110.1:0-5995 GCA_046260645.1 Bacteroidales bacterium
CACCGGAGCAACGCCAAGGGTTCTATCCTGAACCCCAAGCTCTTCAATTACTTCGGCAAGAATTCGGTGAACCACGCCGTGGCTACATCCCGGACAGTAATGCATTACATTGTCAGTCAGGACTTTAGATTTAACATAAGCCAGGTTCTCAGGCTTGATTATATCATTGAATGTTACTTCTGCCATCTCATTTATCCTTTAATAAATAGTTTAAGGTTCTGAAGCACCTCTTCCGGTGTATGAATCATTCCTCCCATCCTTCCGTAGTGTCCTACCTTTATCTTTCCGTTCACTGCCAGCATAACGTCCTCTACCATCTGTCCGGCGCTCATCTCAACAGAGAGCATTCCTTTGACCCTGTCAGCCAGCTCATTAAGTCTCTTCTTCGGGTATGGAAAGAGGGTTATCGGTCTAAGCAGTCCGGCTTTTATACCTTCAGCCCTCGCCAGTTGCAGCGCTTTCTGGCATATCCTTGCACTGGTGCCGTAGGCTACGAAAAGATAGTCGGCATCGTCAGTCATGAACTCCTCAAAGCGCACCTCCTTCTCCTCAATCTCCCGGTATTTGGCAATCAGTTTATGGTTGAACTTCTCCTGCCTTTCCGGGTCGAGGTCCAGTGAGGTGATTATGTTCCGTTCCCTCGATGCAGGCTTGCCGGTGGTAGCCCATGGCAGTATCTCCTCCGATCTCTTTTTCTGCGGTTTGAGATATACTTTCTCCATCATCTGTCCGATGGCTCCGTCAGAGAGTATCATGGCCGGGTTCCTGTATTTGAAGGCAAGGTCAAAGGCCAGCTCGACGAAGTCAGCCATCTCCTGCACCGATGAGGGCGCCAGTACGATAAGGTGATAATCGCCGTGCCCGCCGCCCTTGGTAGCCTGGAAATAGTCGCTCTGTGCCGGCTGTATTGTTCCGAGGCCGGGACCTCCGCGCACCACGTTGACGATCAGGCAGGGGAGCTCGGCACCTGCAATATATGTGATACCCTCCTGCTTCAGGCTTATTCCCGGCGATGAAGATGAAGTCATTACCTTCTTGCCGCAGCCGGCACCGCCGTATACCATATTTATCGCGGCTACCTCACTCTCAGCCTGCAGCACCACCATGCCCGTGGTAGTCTCCGGATTGGCCTCCATGAGATATTCAAGTATCTCGCTCTGTGGAGTGATGGGATACCCGAAATAACCATCGGCACCGGCGCGTATCGCCGCTTCGGCGATGGCTTCGTTGCCCTTCATCAGTCTCAGTTCCTTTTCCATTAAATTATCGTTTTCTTTTTCGTTTTATCCCACCTTAACCTTGTAAACTGTGATTACCCCGTCAGGACATACAACCGCGCAGTTTGCGCAGCCAATGCATGTTTCGGGGAAGGCTGCATACGAGAAGTGGTATCCCCTGGCGTTCACATCCGTTGCAAGAGCCAGGGTCTGGGTGGGACATGTGACCACGCACACCTCGCATCCCTTGCACCTCTCCTTATCTATTACTACTGCACCTTTTATCTTAGCCATCTCTTTTTTATTATTTCAATGATAAATATATGATTAATCCTTTACGGGATTATTTTCCCTGAAGATTTTCAGCCGCTCCTCAAGCAGGGGCAGCTGTTTCTTTCTCACCTGCGAGACGCAGGCCCTCAGTCCCTCATGTCTCTCACTGCCGCAGATATTCAGCGTGATGGCTGCTATGCCGCAGGCAAGCAACTCCTGCAACAGCTCACCGCCGGTCATGCCGGGGTATGAGATAGTGAAATAGAAGCCGTCAGCCACAGGCCTGTCAATATCCATGTCATATACTATGCTGAATCCGTTGCTGACAAACATCTCCTTCATCCTCGCCGCCTTCTCGCCATAGACCCTGGTGTTGTCAACAAAGTTATATAAACCATCATTTACAGCCTTGAGGATTGCTGTAAAACCGTACTGGGCCGAGTGGGCAACACCGGAAGAAAGGGCGTACAGGGCTCCGAAGATCATCGCCCGGCCAAAGATATCCGTCCTGTAATATCTAAGGAGGTCCGGATACCTGCGGTTATACAGGTGGTCTGACATGACGAGCAGACCTATCCTTTGCCCCGCGTAACTGAATATTTTGGAACTGGATATCAGAAGAATATAGTCGTCGCAGTACTTTGCCACCGTTGGCTGGAATGGAGGCACCCCCGGGACTGAATAATTCTCGCGGAAGTCCATCCCGAAATATGCCAGGTCCTCAATCACTATGGCATCATATTTTCTTGCGAGGGTTCCGATAGTACGAAGCTCATCTTCCGTGAGGCATATCCATGAGGGGTTGTTGGGGTTGGAATAGAGGATGGTTGATACCTTGCCGCACTGAAGGATTGACTCCAGCTTGGGTCCCATTTTCTCACCGCGGTAATTATAGACATCGAATGATCTGTAATCCTGCCCGAGAATTTTTGTCTGCGTCTTCTGTACCGGGAATCCGGGGTCAATGAAGAGTGTTCCCTCCTTGGTTCTGTCATTCCGGTTAGCCACCATGAAGCTGGCCATCCCTCCCATCATAGCGCCACCGGTAGGCACGCAGCAATCAGGCTGCACATCCACATCGAGAAAGTTCTTCACAAAACGTGCTGCCTCGGTCTTCATTTCCGGCAGCCCTTCGATGTCAGGATATATTGATGCGACACCATTTTTCAGCGCCTCTATCTCAGCTTTTATCCCAACCTCAGCTGAGGGGAGTCCGGGCACGCCCATCTCCATTCTGATAAATTCGACACCGGTCTCCTTTATCAGGACATTTACCAGTTTGACTATCTCGCGTATGCTGGCATAACCAATATCGGTGATGCCGCTCGAAGTGACAGCCCTGCTTACTGTTTCATGGTTTATGGGGGTATTTTTCATAAATTTTCCATTTAGAGCCCTCATCTGTGGCACCAAGATAAATATTTATAAGTGAACGATTGCTGCTATTTGTCATATAAAATAGTCGAAAGTCTTTAGAGTCCAAAGTCCATAAAGTTTAAATTCCGTAATGTCGAAAGTCCGAAGGTCAGTCTTCAGTCTTCAAAGGCAATAGAGGGGCGATCCGCCAGCTGGCGGAGAGCAGCCAGACTGCAGGGGAGGCCAATAGGCAATTGTCAATAGTGAAGGCCACAGTCCACTGTCTTCAGTCAATGATCTAAGTAGCTGACTATCAACTCTTAATTCTTAATTCTTAATTCCTGCTAATGCCTATTTGAGCCTGCAGCCAACGCTAGTATCACTCCCAGGACGGTGCTGAGCAGTGCGGCGAAGAGTATCTGGAACTGCTGCGGCAGCAGGAAGGTAACCGTATGTGCCGGTATCCAGAAGAGGGGGATGGTCTTTTTCAGGACTATGCCCCACATCGAATTTTCCCAGTCGATAACACCCAGCAAATGACCAGCCTCAGGTATCCTCAGCAACTTCCTTCTATTGCCAGCTGATGCGGCGATGTGAAGGTCGCTGACCCTGTGGGTCACCATCAGCACAGGGGCATAGAAGATATTCAGGAAGGTGCTGATGGCGAAGGCAAGCAGCACCCTTTCGCCGGTCACCGGCCCGGCCATGACCGCTGCCGGGTTCTCCATTCCAAAGTGTGAGGCTACCAACGGTACACCCCCGCCGAATATCATAAAGGCTGCCTTGACGGTCATGCCGAGAAACCCCCAGACGACAGCGCGATACAACAGTTCAAAACCATCCGGAAGATAGAGGCCATTGCGGATCCTGCTACCCAGCATCTCACCCATGGTGGCAAGAATTGCAAACTTTATGAAGCTGGCCGTGAATGCCCAGTCGGTGCTGAACCACAGAAAGAATTCATAAAGTCTGTCAGACAGGAAAAACGGAACGAATAATCCGACAAAAACAATTATGAAAATTATATCAGAACGCTTCATAGTTATTTGCGATGTACGATTTGCGATTTGCGATTTCAGACTGCTAATTCCTCCCCTGCAGGCTGGCTGCTCTCTAAAATGAACCGCCAGCTGGCGGATCATTTTTTAACGCTCGCCCCTCTACTGCCTATTGCCTATTGCCTCCTGCCTGGTTTGACTGCCGACTGCCGACTGAAGACTGGCGACTCTAATCCTGGCATCCACCGCCACAATCAGATCAGGCGTACCCAACAGGGGATTGATATCCATCTCGCTGATCTCCGGAGCCACTGTCAGCAGGTCAGAGATCGAGGTGATCACCCTGGCGAAAGCCTCTTCATCCACCCCTGCGGCGCCGCGGATACCTTTTATTATCTTATAAGACTTCAGCGACCGAATCATTGCCGTGGCCTCCTGTTCCGACACCGGCACCAGGGCTGTTGCGACATCCCTGAAGACCTCAATGAATATTCCCCCCATTCCTGCCATCACCAGGTGACCGAACCTCCCCTCACGCTTGCCTCCGCAGAAGAGCTCCATGCCGCTGATCATCTTCTGCACCAGCACGGCGGTTACCTCAGGCAGCTTCATCATCCGGCTGTACTCTGCCTGCACCTCTGCTGCGCTGCTAATGTTCAGCGCCACGCCCCCGATGTCAGACTTATGCACCGGTCCGACCACCTTTATCACCACAGGATACCCCATCTCCTCTGCCGCCCTGACTGCATCATCGACGGTCAGTGCTACGCGCTCAGGGACTGTCTTAATGCCTGCGGCATTGAGCAGGAGTGTAACGTTGTCAGGACTGAGATATCCATCACCGGCACCATCAATCACCGCTCGTATGGCTGATCTGTCGGCTCTGACGGGGATTGCTTCCGTAACTGAAGGCCCGGATGTAGCCTGCACCCTGCACAGGGCCCTTCCGAAGAGCACCTCATCAGTGAATATCGCATTCCCGTGGGCAATGAATTCGGCAATCTCCCTTCTGACATTTATCACTGAGGGCATTATCGGGTATACTGGCTTTTTGCAGCTGCGTATCTTGTCATGCAGCAGGCTGTAGACATCGTCAACGGGAAAGAGTCCCGGACTGCCAAAGATGACAGCAATGGCATCGATCTCGTCGAAATCGTTCTCGCATGCATCGAGGATGAAACCCAGCTGTTCGGCGGTGCCAGTGGCCAGGAAATCGATGGGGTTTGTCACTGATGATCCAGGGAAGAGTTTCTCGAGAAGGCTGTCAGCGGACTCTCCTGAGAGACGCGGTATCTCCATCCCACCCTCGCTCAGTGCATCGGTAAGCATCACTGCCGGTCCGCCGGCATGGGTGACGATCGCTATCTTTTTTCCGTTTAGCTGTTTGTAGGTGAAGAGAGCTGCCACATTTGCAAGCTCCGTACGGTTATAGCATCTGACGATGCCCGCTTTGCGCATCAGCGCCTCAACGGCGGTATCGGGCGATGCCATTGCACCGGTATGCGATGATGCAGCGCGCGAACCCGCTTCTGAAGTGCCGGCCTTGATGGCAGCAATGCGGCATCCCTTCCTGATAAGTGATGCCGAGTGCTTCAGAAACCTGGCAGGATCCGCAATGTTTTCAATGTACATCAGCTTTATTGCTGAACTGTTTTCGGGGTCAAAGGTGAGATCCAGATGCTCCAGCACATCCTCCACCCCTATCTGTGCACTGTTGCCCACTGACCATACGCTTGAGAAGGGAAGACCACTGGTGATGGCCGCCTCGAGTATGAAGACAGCCGTGGCACCCGAACCAGAAATAAAATCGATACCCTGCCGTGAGAGCTTTGGTATTGGCTCAGTAAAAACTCCGTGGTAATTATTGTTAAGAAAACCTATACAATTGGGACCGATGAGTGAACCGCCGGTCTGCCTGACAGTCTCCACTATCTCCCTCTCAAGAGCGGCACCCTCTTCATCCTCCTCGCTGAACCCGGCAGAGAGAATTATGAATCCTCCGGTCTTCTTTTCATGGGCAAGAGTGCGTACGATGGCCGGGCAGTATTTTGAGGCCACGGCAAGTATGGCCATATCAGTCTCAGGAAGAAGCGACACGTCACTATAGGCCGGAATGTCCTGCACAACAGATGCTTTGGGATTGACAACATG
>JBHEOU010000111.1:0-5945 GCA_046260645.1 Bacteroidales bacterium
TCGTGTTCGGTGCAGCCCTGCTATGAGGAGACGGACCCGGCGATGATCACCCATCTGCTTATCAGTGGCACAGGTGAGACGGCCAAAGCTGATTCGCTGAGGGTAAGGGGGATCTCCTCCTCCGGTATCCTGAATTTTGTTGACGCCAGGGCGGTGTCGTTATTTGCCGTGACACTCGATCCTGCCGAGGACCAGTCTCTCTTTGTCATCACCCTGAACGGCATCTCGGATACGGCAGTCATCTTGTTTCACCTGAATGCGGATACACCTTCGTCAGCGATATAAACGGGCTGATGACAACCCACAATATCATTGACACACTTATGATTGAGAACAAAAGCGTGAATCTCGATGGCCAGAAGAACCTGCATCTGTTTTATTAGTCTCTTCCTCTTTATAGGTAGCAGTGCTGTGTCTCAGGACACGGTAACCGTGCCACTGCATATAAGGGCAGGCTTTGACCTCTCCGGGCCGGTGATGCAGATGATTGGCACTGACCTCATCAGCTACGGTATCGTTGCCTCCACCGACATCAACTCGGCCCTGGCGGTCACCGGCGGCGTCAGGTACTCCGATTTTCGGTTGTCAGACTACAGCTACGACTTCATGAGCCGCGGTATAAGCATCACCGCCGGCACCGACTACAACTTTATCAAGGCCAACGCCTCCGGGGGAAAATATTATGCGGGCATAGGGTTGAGATACGGACTGAGTTTTTACAGTGAAGAGGCCACCGTGATAAGGTATAACAATGAATGGGGGGCCGGGGAGTCGTCGGTTCCGCTGTCGCGCCACACCGGCCACTTCCTGGAGATTACACCCGGCGTCCGCACCGAGCTCTTTCCGTGGATGACCATAGGCTGGAACCTCTACATGAGGCTGTTGATAAGCGCAGGTGCCGGGAAGGATCTCAAGCCCGTGCATATGCCCGGTTATGGCGCCGGCACCAAAGGAATGGCCACGGGGGCAGAGTACTACGTCTCGATCTCAATACCATACAAGAAAATCAAGGTGGTGATCAAGCCCAAAAGCCAGCAGTCAGATGATGAAGAGACGGTGGAGGGCACCCCGGACAATACAGGGACATTCCCTACAGGATCAGGCAACCGGCTTTGATACAGGCCTGTGGCTGAAGATCAGCAGACCCATAAATGTAAGGAACCCGTTCACCAGCAGCATCTCAAAACCGAATTTATAACCGTTGAAGAACTCCTCTGAATTGAGGCTCAGAAAATAGCACAGGACCGGCGAGGCAATGGCTATCCAGGGTGTTATCCTGTCATTCACGCTCCTTCGTGTAAACAGCCCGAATGAGTAAAGTCCCAGCAACGGACCGTAGGTGTAGCCGGCAATAGTAAAGAGCTTGTCAATTATCGCCCTGTCATTCATCTGCCTGAAGATAAGGATGGATATGAAAAAGATCAAGGCAAATGAGAAGTGGACCGAATACCTGATCCTGGTCTTTTTCCTTTCATCCATTCCGGTCTTCTTATCAAGCCCCAGGAAATCAAGACTGAACGATGTTGTCAGTGAGGTTAGTGCCCCGTCGGCACTGGGGAAGGCCGCCGAGATGAGACCGACAAGAAACACCACGCCCGCCGCCGGACCCAGATACTTGAATGCAATGGTCGGGAAAAGGTCATCCGTCATCGCCACCGAGACTCCCTTTGCTGATGCATAGAGTACGAGGAAGGAACCAAGCATCAGGAAAAGAAAAACTACAAAGACGTTGATGGTACTGAACGTAAACATGTTCTTCCGTGCATCCCTGAGATTCTTAATGCTCAGGTTTTTCTGCATCATCTCCTGGTCAAGCCCGGTCATGGTGATGGTTATGAACATTCCGCTGAAGAACTGTTTGACAAAGTGCCGCGGATGATCCCAGTCTGTTATTACTATCCGTGACATGTCACTGTCAAACACATCTCCCAGGAGGTTGAAGGCCGATGACCCCAGCTCCCTGCTGATGTAAAAAATCGACAAAACCACTGCCAGAAGCATGAACGTCGTTTGCAGCGTGTCTGTCCAGATGATAGTCTTGATCCCTCCTTTAAGTGTATATCCTATGATGAGTGCTACGAAGATCGCCACATTGACCCAGAACGGGACGTTCCATGCATCGAAGACAAATATCTGCAGCACGTTGATGACAAGAAACATTCGCAGGGAGGCCCCTATCACCCTTGAGATAATGAAAAATCCGGCGCCGGTCTTGTAAGACCAGAACCCGAAGCGTTGCTCAAGGTACCCGTAGATGGATGTGAGCTTAAGCCGATAGTAAAGGGGCAGCAGCACCATTGCTATCACCACGTAGCCGAAGAAGTACCCGAAGGCCACCATCATGTAGGAGAACTGTGTCTCTTCCACCCATCCGGGTACGGACATGAAGGTAACACCCGAGAGTGAGGCGCCAATCATGCCATAGGCAACCACAAACCACGGTGATACCTTGTTGCCGATGTAGAATGACTGGTTATTTGCCTTGCGTGCTGTAATGAAGGTCACTCCGAACAGAAGCACGGTATAGGCAGCGAAAATTAACAGGATTAGTGTTGGTGTCATATCTCTGAAAACATGATTGCAAGGATAATAAAAAGATCGCAGATAAAAATCAGGATCATGTCACGTTTCAGGTAAATAATGAATTATTTTTGCCTCAAACCCAGGATATGTCATCTCGATTCCCCTCCAAAATGCTCGAAGAGGCCGTAAATGAGTTCGCCTCCCTGCCCGGGATAGGCCGCAAGACAGCCTTCAGGCTGGTGATGCATCTCCTCCGGCGTGACAGTGGTGAGGTGCGCCGCTTCGGGGAGACCATCACAAGACTCCGTGAAGATGTCTGCTACTGCAGTGTCTGCCATGGCATAAGCGACACACCGGTGTGTGATGTATGCAGTGATCATTCAAGAGACAGGTCAGTAATATGCGTCGTTGAGAACGTGCAGGATGTGATGGCGGTTGAGAACACACGGCAGTTCCGCGGTCTGTACCATGTACTCGGCGGAATCATTTCACCGGTTGACGGCATTGGTCCCTCTGACCTTACTATCTCGAAGCTGGAAGAGAAGGTGCGCGTGGGAACTGTAAAGGAGATCATCCTTGCCCTCAGTACGACCATGGAGGGAGACACCACCAACTTCTACATCTATAAGCGTCTCTCGGGTTATGACGTCCGCATCACAACACTGGCAAGAGGAGTGGCCATTGGTGATGTCCTTGAGTATACTGACGAGATTACCCTCGGCCAGTCAATCGTTAATCGCCGCCTGTTCTCCCTCCCGTCGCAGACATGAGTACTTGTCATTTTTTTATTCCGAAAATCTTACTTATTTTGATCAAAATCACCAACTGATGACAGAGACATTTGACAGGTTCTTTTCCGATGCGACGCAATTGATGAAGAAATCAGCAATACGCGAGATACTGAAACTGACCCAGAGGCCTGATATGATCTCTTTTGCAGGTGGCCTTCCCTCTCCGGATTCCTTCCCTATAGAGGACATTAAAAAGATTACCTCCGAGATGATGGATGAGGAAGGAGCGGCAGCGCTGCAGTACGGCACCACTGAGGGTGACATCAAGCTTCGCACACTCCTCGCCGAACGTCACAAACTGAAAGACGGCCTCAGCCTGTCGCCAGCCAATATAATGATTACCACAGGCTCACAGCAGGCTCTTGATCTCTGCGGGAAGATCTTCATCAACCGTGATGATGTGGTTCTCTGCGGGCTGCCCTCCTACCTGGGAGGACTTAACGCCTTTTCCAATTACGGGGCCAGGCTGAAGGGCATACCGCTCGACGATCAGGGAATGAGGCCCGACCTGCTTGAAAAGACCATTATAAGCCTGAAGAGTGACGGCAGCATTATCAAATTCATATATATAATACCTGACTTTCAAAATCCTACAGGAGTCACCCTCCCGCGTTCGCGCCGCCTCGAGATTATACGCATAGCCGAGAGGTATGACCTGGTCATTGTCGAGGACAGCCCCTACCGCGACGTGCGCTTTGAGGGCACCCCGGAACCGATGATGTCATCACTTGATACTCAGGGCAGGGTGCTGACGCTGAATACCTTCTCCAAGATCCTTGCCCCGGGCTTCAGGCTGGCCTGGGTCACCGGACACCATGAGATCATTGACAAGCTTGTGACTGCGAAACAGGCTGCCGACCTGTGCACACCCCCGTTCGTCCAGAAGATAACGGCGAGATACATTGAAAAGGGACTCCTTGACATCAACCTGAAAAAGACCGTTGAGCTGTACCGCGAGCGGCGTGACCACATGCTGAAATGCTTCCGTGAACTGATGCCTGAAGGGGTTAAATGGACGGAACCATCAGGAGGCCTCTTTCTCTTCGTCACGCTTCCACCCTCAATGGATGCCGCCAGGCTGCTGGAAAGGGCGATACAAAAAAAAGTCGCCTTCGTCTGCGGCTCCGTCTTCTACTGCAACAATGAGGGACATAACACCATGCGTATCAACTTCTCATTCTCCGGGCCCAAAGATGCACGCGAAGGGGTGCGAAGACTGGCTGAGGCAATAAGGGAGGAGATGGCTTCGGCCTGAAACCGATGGAGCTGTCGGTAATAATCGTTTCCTACAACGTCCGCGATTACCTCAGGCAGGCACTTCGTTCAGTCATCACCGCCGCAGGAAAAATAAACCATGAGATAACAGTCGTTGACAATCACTCATCAGATGGCTCACCGGAGATGGTGAGGAAGGAGTATCCCTCTGTCATGCTCATTGCCTCAGAAACAAACGAAGGATTCTCCGCGGCCTGCAACAGGGGCATCAGAGCATCATCAGGCGAATATCTCCTTGTTCTTAATCCTGACACTTTTGTGCAGCCGGACGCACTTGAAACAGCACTCTCCTTCATGCACAGGCATCCTGACGCCGGAGCTGCCGGAGCAAGGATGAGCGACGGCAGCGGCAGGTTCCTTCCTGAATCAAAAAGAGGATTCCCCTCTCCCCTGACATCACTATGCAAATTCACCGGCATGGGTAGACTATTCCCACGTTCAGCACTGTTCAACGCCTATTATATCGGGGAAAAGCCTGACGATAAGATATGCCGTGCCGACATCCTTACCGGCGCGTTCATGATGATAAGGAGGGAAGCCCTGAACAGGAGCGGTCTCTTTGACACCGCATTCTTCATGTACGGAGAGGATATTGACCTGAGCTGGCGGATAAGAAAGGCCGGTTATTTCAACTATTATCTTCCTGACGTCAATATTATTCATTACAAGGGAAGGAGCGCCATGACCGAGGAAGAGAACTCACTGAGGCACTTTCACGGGGCAATGAAGCTCTTCGCCCTCAAGCACCTCGGGAGGGAGTGGCACATGCCCGTCAGTGCAGGGGTGACAGTTCTCGAACATATAGCCATGGCACGTCTGCGCCTCGGACGGTTGATTAAAAAGTGCCCACTGTTGTTAAAAAGGCACGGCTCCCCTGTAACCTTATAACAATATTTCACGTATATTAGTCTCTGTAAGTAAACTAACCTCCCGGATGAGAAGGGCTAAATATATCCTCTGCCTGATATTTGTTTTAACTGCCGTCTCTCTTGCTGGTCAGTCGAGAAGCGACTTGCGCGAGATGTTCGTCTCTGCCGAGGGAGACCTTCTGTTTGAAGACTATGCCGAAGCGCTTCCTAAATACCTGAGTCTTTTGCAGATCTACCCTGAGAACTATAACCTGTATTTCAGGATAGGCCAGTGTTATCTGAACACTCCGGGTGAAAAAGATAAGGCAATCACCTGGCTCGAGACCGCCGTTCAGAATATAAACCCCGGATACCGGAAAGGCAGGCTCAGTGAGACAGGCGCCCCTTACGATGCACTCTACTTCCTGGCAAATGCCTACCGCATTGATAATAATTTTGACAAGGCCCTGGAAACCTACGAGCTCTTTCTCAGGGACGTTGACACCGA
>JBHEOU010000112.1:0-5912 GCA_046260645.1 Bacteroidales bacterium
TGTGCTGCTTGAAAAAAGCATAAAGAGGATGCGGCTCAATACCGTCTGTTCTGACAGGATTGCCGGGGCAGCCATAATGACCCAGCATCTGACCTCTTTGGGACTCAGGAACCTTCTTGTCATTTCAGGAGAAGATACAGCCTCCTATGACAAGGAGATGCTGGAAGAGCTGAAGAGTGCCACCAAGAAATCTAAAAACTTCGATTCGGTACACTTCACTGTTGCAAGTCTGCCCAGGGCAGGTGATAAATTCGAATTCGGACAGATAGAGAATTTCCTCAGGCCTCCTCACAGGAGCGATGCCATTATTGTCCTCAATTCGCAACTGGTATTCCCGTTGTACCTGGCATTGCAGGAAAAAAATATCCGGATCCCTCAGGATGTGGCACTGGTTTCAATGGAGGACGGCATTGGTTTCGATCTGCTGACCACGCCAGTCACAAGGCTGCGCAGGCCACTCCCGGCCATGTCGCTCAAGGTGGCCAATATTGTCTGGTCTGAGGTGAAGAACCAGGGCAAGAGTAAATATAAGCGCCAGGTGAACATGTCTCCCGAGCTTATTGTCAGGAGCAGCTGTGGCTCTTATTTAAAATAATTCTTAATGACACGGATAATCAGGCTGCCGGCGTTAATCGCAATGGCAGTGTTGCTCTCATGCGGCAACAGCCATCTTATTTCGGACAAGTCATTCAGGAATGAAGTTCTTGATGATTACAAGGCCAGGGCAGAGAGGTACCGATCTGTACGAAGCGATCTTTTCGGAATAAAGGAAACTTTAAGTGATGATGCCACCCGTGATGCCGTCTGTTTTCTGCTGGCATACATGCCCCTGAATGACCTTGCCGTTTACGAGCCGGATTATCTCACTGAGAATGTTGCCGTTGCACTGAGGACGCGGACGGAGATGCCATGGGGTCCTTCTGTTCCGGATGACCTGTTCCTTAATTTCGTTCTGCCACCAAGAGTCAACAATGAAAATCCTGATGAGTTCCGTATCATATATTATGATGAGCTGAAAGACCGTGTAAAGGGACTTGGTGCCGTTGAGGCCGCTCTTGAGATCAACCGGTGGTGCCAGGAGAAGGTTGAATACCAGTCTGCCGACTCACGCACCTCTTCGCCTCAGGCAACGGTCCTTTCCGCCCGCGGACGCTGCGGGGAGGAGTCTACCTTCACCGTCGCGGCCCTGAGGACAGCAGGCATACCTGCACGTCAGGTCTACACCCCGCGATGGGCCCACACCGATGATAACCACGCCTGGGTTGAATTCTGGACCGACGGCCGCTGGCACTATCTCGGAGCCTGCGAGCCTGAGCCGGTGCCTGATAGAGGCTGGTTCACAGAGCCGGCACGAAGGTCCATGCTTGTGCATACAAGGGCCTTCGGACTCTATAACGGAGACGAAAGACTGGTAAGGAGAGCCCCCCTCTTTTCGGAGATAAACACCCTTGAGAGGTATGCAGTGACGAAAGAGCTGAAGATCAGGGTGACAGACAGCTCCGGATTGCCGGTGCCGGAGGCGGAAACAGGCTTCATGCTTTATAACTATGCAGAGTTCTACCCCCTTGCAAAAGTGAAGTGTGACGGGGCCGGTGAATGCTCATTGCTGACCGGCCTGGGCTCCCTGCTTATATGGGCAGACGACGGCAGCCGCTCCGGCTTCACGCTTGCATCGCCTGCCGATACCTCTGTCATGGTGATCATCACCTCAGAAATAAAAGAGGCTATGGTTGACCTCGACATCTCAGTGCCTCCGGCTCTTACACCTTACCCCGGCATTGATGAGGAACTCACAAGGGAGAATAACCTTGCAATAAAGAGAGGTGACAGCATCAGGAACGCATACGTCAGCTCATGGATGAATGATATTGACGTGGCAGAGCTCGCCGGTCAGACGGGAATCCCCGGAGAGAAGATATTGAATATGCTTAAGGCTTCAATGGGCAATTACCGGAGTATCGCTTCATTCATCAGACAGGCAGGCAGTGATGCCAGCCTTGCAATGCGCATTCTTGAGAACATTTCCGCGAAGGATATCAGGGATACACCGGCGGAGGTACTAAATGATCACCTGGTTAATGCACCCGAACAGGCATCACGATCAGACAGTTCGCTTTATGACAGGTATGTCCTCTCTCCGCGCATTGCCAATGAGCTTCTCTCACCGTTCAGAAGCGACATCTCAGTCCTCCCGGATGATCTTTTAAAAATGTTCCGGACAAGGCCTGCATCAATATCAGGGTGGATAGATACTGCCATAACAATAAACAGCACAGAAAATTACTATGGCACACCGATCATTCCGGCCGGAGTGCTAAGACTCCGAACGGCAGACAGCCATTCCCGTGACATATTCTTTGTTGCAGTTTGCAGGAGTCTCGGGATTCCCTCACGCCTTGCCCCGGAGACGGGAAGGCCGCAGTATCATGAGGCCGGTCAATGGCATGACGTATGGTTCGCAGAAGATACCAGGCCTTCAGGAAACCCGGGATTCATCACATTCACCACTGATGTGAAAACCCCTGAGCCTGAATATCAGGTTCATTTTACCCTTGCCCGGGTAGAGGATGGACAGTACAATACCCTTGACTTCGGTTACGGAGTTAGCTTAAACGATCTGCCACGCGGTCTCCGACTAGACCCCGGGATGTACATGCTTACCACCGGCAACCGCGATGACAATGGCAATGTGCTTGCTTCAATCAGGTTATTCAGATTGAATCCGGGAGAGGAGAAAGCAATCAGGGTCAGCCTGAGGGAGATGCCGGAGAGTGATCTCCCCGGAGGCAAAATGAACCTGAATGTTGACCTGCTTTCTTACGCCGGCGAAAAGATAAACCCGGGATCCGTATCTGAAAAAGGAGTTGTTTTTATGTGGATCGAGCCGGGGAGGGAACCTACTCGTCATTTGCTCAATGATCTGCCGAGGCTGACAGGGGAGTATGACGCATGGGGAGGCAGTTTTGTCTTTCTTACCGATCCTGCCCGTACACCCGGCGAATTCAATCCTGATGATATTACAGGTAGCCCTGCCAATTCGGTCTTTGTTAAAGATACCGGCCTGGAATTTATGAAAGCAGCCCTTGGTGAGGGCGCTTCGGAACGTCTGCTGCCAGTCGTGCTGGTTTGTAACCGCAATGGTGAAATACTATTCTCATCAGAGGGCTACCGGATAGGCACCGGAGAACAGATATTGAAGAAGATCAGATAAGATGTCATCATGAGCAGATTACTCCTGTATACCTCTGCAGCATTATTTGCCGCGTTGTCATGCAGCTCCCCTCCGGATAGCGATGTAACCGCCTTTGTTGACCCATTTATCGGTACTGCTGCACACGGTCATGTCTTCCCCGGTGCTACAACACCGTTCGGCATGGTGCAATTAAGTCCTGATAACGGAACCTCAGGCTGGGACTGGTGCTCGGGCTACAACTGGTCAGACAGTCTCATAGCGGGTTTCAGCCACACGCACCTAAGCGGGACGGGCATAGGTGACCTGTGCGATATTCTCTTCCTGCCCTCAATGAATGAATTCAGCCTGTCATTGCCTGACAGTACGGCCTCCCTGGCAAAACTTAACCGCAGCTGGTTCACCCATGATGCCGAGCAGGCCAGACCGGGTTACTATGCCGTTGCGCTCGCCAACGGCATCAACGCCGAGCTGACGGCGACGCCCCGCAGCGGCATCCAGAGATACACGGCTGTCAGTAACGGCGTCCTGCACCTGCTTGTTGACCTGGGCTTTGCCATTAACTGGGACAGGCCGGAAGACTGCAGCCTTGCATGGGACGGAAACTCACTCTCAGGAAGACGCATCTCTACCGGTTGGGCCGAAAGACAGTATCAGTACTTCTATTCACTATTCTCCGAAAAGCCCTCCTCTGTCACTATGCTGAAAGCAGGCAGTAAGGCTGATGGAGACTTCGTGGAAGGGAAGAATATCGCCTGTATCATGACTTTTGAAATTAAGGAAGGGGAGGAGCTGATAGTGAAGACGGGCATCTCGGCAGTTGATGAAGCCGGTGCGGCAAACAACCTGGCTGCGGAGATGCCGGGATGGGATTTCAATGGCGCCGCAGCCGCGGCAAGCCAGGCATGGCAGAAGAGGTTGAGCGTCATCAGGGCAGCTTCATCCGATACCTCTGTGCTCAGGGTGTTCTATACAGCGCTGTATCATTCCATGATAGCTCCCAACCTGTGGTCAGATGCCGATAACAGGTATCGCGGTACCGACGGGGAGGTGCATACCGCAGCAGATTTTACCAATTATACCGTCTTTTCTCTTTGGGACACCTACCGTGCCGCCCATCCACTCTTTAACCTTACTGTGCCTGAGATGGTACCTGACTTTATCAATACCATGCTGGCTGTCATGAACCAGCAGGGTAAGCTTCCGGTATGGTCGCTGATGGGCAATGAAACCAACTGTATGATTGGATATCATGCAGTGCCGGTGCTCGCTGATGCCATCCACAAAAAGATCGGAGGATTTGATTACGAAGCCGCCCTGGAAGCAGCCGTTCACTCTGCCGGTCTCGACTTCCGTGGCCTTGATCACTACCGCAAACAGGGGTACATACCATCGGAGCTTGAGAATGAATCCGTTGCCAAGACTCTTGAATATGCAATCGACGACTGGTGCATTTCACAAATGGCTTCTGACATGAACCGGCCTGAACTTGAGGCAGAGTATCTTTCCAGATCAAAGAATTACCGCAACCTGTTTGACACATCCATCCATTTTGTAAGGGGACGTATGGGTGACGGCAGCTGGCGACCGGACTATGACCCTCTATGGTCACATCACACGCGGTCTGACTTCACCGAGGGCAACGGGTGGCAGTATACCTGGCTGGTGCCGCATGATGTGGAGGGACTGATCTCCCTGTTTGGCGGCAGGGAACTGTTCCTCCAGCGTCTTGACTCTCTCTTTAACGTAGCTGAAGAGGTAAAGGGGGAGAATGCCTCTCCTGACATCAGCGGACTTATAGGCCAGTACGCACACGGAAACGAACCATCGCACCATATAGCTTACCTCTTCTCAATGGCTGGTGAACCGGCGAAGACCGAGACCATAGTACGAAGAATCATGTCGGAAATGTATACTGCTGAAAAGGATGGCATCTGCGGGAATGAGGATTGCGGGCAGATGTCTTCATGGTATATCTTCTCAGCAATGGGTTTCTATCCGGTCAACCCTGCCGACGGCAGGTTCATACTCGGCAGTCCTGCCCTTGATGAGATATCATTGTCACTGCCCGGCGGCAAGGTATTCATGATCATTGCCGAAAACAATTCGTCACTGAATGTGAATGTCAGCGAAGTATTTCTGAACGGACAGAAACTTGACCGCAATTACATAACCTACAGCGAGATCATGTCCGGAGGAGAACTCAGGTTTCAAATAAAATGAACATTCCCGCGTCTCCCTGTTGATAATTATCCTTGACGGCAATCAGGCAAATCATTACATTTGTTCCATTCTGGTGCTGCCGGTTTTCCCCGGCAGTGAAAAGGGAACCCTGTTAAAACCAGGGACAGTACCCGCTGCTGTGAAGCCCGTTCCGCTGAAAGGCGGATCATTACAGTCGGAATTCCCGCCACTGTCCGCCATCTGGCGGACGGGAAGGCCCGGCGAGTAGGGATGAGTCAGAAGACCTGCCAGAACGTGTCCTGTTAAAGGAGCTTTCGGGTTTAAAAGTTATGTTTAAAAGGTCATCTGACTATATCAGCCTGTCTCATGCGAGTCGCAGAATACTTTCTGCTTCCGTGGCAATAATTGCGTTGCTTCCTTGTCGTGATGCCATTGCACAGGATATGTTTATGTATGACACAGTTAAAATTCAGGCAGTAACTGTCACCGCAGCTGCATCGGGGCGATTCTCTCCTGGCACCGTGTTAAGTATTGATAC
>JBHEOU010000113.1:0-4121 GCA_046260645.1 Bacteroidales bacterium
TAATAAACCTGGCTGAGCATTCGACCCTGCTTGCTGGTCCGGGCGTTCATGTAAATTCCCGGTACTGTTACTCTGTCGCCGCAATAACTCATGTCGAGGCATGCTTCATTAGTTTTGACGTGATTCGCTCAATTATTTCCGGAAACCCCGGATTCGCCCTGGGATTTATTGAAGACCTGAGCGCCAAGGCATTCCATATGCATAACAAGGTTCTGAACCTTACCCAGAAAAAGATGCACGGAAGGCTTGCAGAGGCGCTCCTTTATTTTGCCGATAATGTATTTCATTCTGATGACTATGAGATGATCCTTTCACGTCAGGAACTTGGTGAGTTGACAAATATGGCAAAGGAGAGCGTTGTCAGGATAATGGGTGAGCTGGAAAATGAAAACATTATACAGGCAACACCGCGCACCGTAAAAATTCTTAATCGTGAAAAATTGCTTGTGATATCCGAAAAGGGATAGTTTTGCAAACAAATTTATTTCCATGAAAATTGTAAAGTTCCTGTTTACACCTGCCGTGATGGGTGTTCTGTTCATAGTGCTGGCCGCAGCCATGGCCGCAGCCACATTCATTGAAAACGACTTCGGACCTGAGAGTGCCAGGTCAATGGTATACAACACCCGCTGGTTCGAGCTGCTCTTCCTGCTGCTTACAATTAACCTCGTCGGCCAGATAGTGACACGCAAGCTCTACCGCAGGGACAAGCTTACCGTGATGCTTTTTCATATTGCTTTCATTGTCATGGTCATCGGCGCTGCCATTACAAGGTATTCCGGCTATGATGGCATGATGCATATCAGGCAGGGAGAGAGCTCCTCGCTGACGTGGGCCTCGGGAAATAACCTCGCATTTGAACTGACTGACAATGAAGGGAAGGTCCTGGCAAGCCACTCAGCGGCTGTCAGCCTTAACGGTGGCCGCAAAAGCCATTATAAGAAGAAGCTGGAGGCAGGAGGCGAAGAGGTGATGCTCTCATTCGACCGGTATATCGCGGGTGCTGTCAGGCAGGTGGAGGAATCGCCCGAAGGTGCCCCCATGGCTGCTTTCCTTGCAACACCTGACATGGTGAGCAGTAAAGTCATTGTGCTGTCGCAGGGAGAGACTGACGTTATAGGAGAGATGACCATCGGCTTTGGCACCGGGGCGGATATAATAGTCGTCACCAACAATGACGGATGGTTCATGAAATCCAGGCTTGAGATCAGGGCTACCAGCATGCAGGACATGCAGGCTGTCGTTTATCCCCCAGACACCCTCATCGTCCTTGCCAGGGGTATAGTCTACACTGTGGGCGGTTACAGGATAATGCCGCAGACGCTCACGATGAGCGGTGTGATGGTGCCGGCATCTGACAGCGGAAACCAGGGCACAGGCGGGGCGGTTGAATGCACACTGACCGGCCCTGACGGTGAGAGGAAGATATATCTCTGGGATAATGAGAATGAGGTGAGGTCAGAATGGCGGGGCAACGTCGGGGCCCTTGCCGCTAAGGTCAGCTTCGGTAAAAGAGTCCTTAACCTGCCCTTCAGCCTGAAGCTGGATGAGTTCATTATTGAACGTTACCCGGGCTCAAACAGTCCGTCAGGATTTAAAAGCAGGGTTACCCTGAATGACCCTGACCATAAGAGAGAGTTTCAGTATGACATTTACATGAACCATATACTTAAGTACAGGGGATTCAGGTTCTACCAGTCATCATATGACAATGACGAACAGGGAACAATACTGTCAGTAAATCATGATCCGGCAGGAATGTATACCACATATGCCGGATACGGGCTTCTGTTCCTCTTCATAATTCTGTCAATTGTCAACCGGCGGTCTTCATTCAGGACCATCAGGCCAGGGCACTGGAATTCACGCTACCGCAAGCCGTTAACCGTGGCGGTGCTGTTTGGCCTTTTATCCATGGTGCCTTTGAAAGCCCAGCACCTTGTCATTGATAAGGATGCAGCTGACCGTTTCGGAGAGGTGCTTGCCCAGGATCAGAAGGGACGCACAAAGCCTCTCTATACTCTGAGCAGTGACATACTTCGCAAAGTTGCGCGTGAGAACAGTTTTGAGGGACTTTCGCCAATGCAGGTTTTTCTCGGTTGTTCACTCGATTTTTACCACTGGCAGAATGTGCCACTCATTAAAGTGTCCAATGATGAGGTCCGCCAGCTTCTGAACCTGAAGGGTGAGAGGGCGGCATTCTCCGACATCGTCTCATTCGGTGACGGCGGAGGGTATAAGCTGTCAGACCTTGTTGAGAAGGCCTATGCAAAGGCAGAGAGTGAGCGTACAAGGTTCGATAAGGAGGTGATCAAGGTTGATGAGCGCGTAAATATCTGTTATATGATGTCGCGAGGCGACTTTATGCGAATTTTCCCGCTGAGGGATGGCACAGACCACTGGGGCATGGCCGCCGATGCCGTCAGGCATGACGTCAGCGCGGAGGACTCTCTTTTTGTCCTCAGTGCAGTGCCGATGTGGGTACAGGCTGTCACAACCGTTGGCCGGTCAGAAGTGAACCCGGAGGATTTTCTTGCGGCACTGAAGCAGTACCAGCGCATTTATGCAGGTTATGACCTGCCTTCCCAAACTAAGATAAAGGCAGAGCTATTCTACTATAAGGCGAAGATATTTGAGAAGCTGTTTCCCTGGTACGCCACTGTAGGGCTTGTGATGATTTTTACCATTATTACTGTTATTATCAGGGGAAGGGGAAAAGCGGGCCTGCTGCTGAAGGTTCTTACCACACTCGTTGCTGCAGGGTTTCTGTTTCACACCCTCGGTCTTGGCATCAGGTGGTACATCTCGGGCCACTCACCCATGAGCAACGGCTATGAATCGATGCTCTTCATCTCGTGGGTCACGGTGCTTGCAGGCTTCACTTTCAGCAGGAGGTCCCTGCTGACCCTGGCGGCCACCTCCGTACTGGCAGGACTGACACTGATGGTGGCGCATCTCAGCTTCATGGATCCGGAGATAACCAACCTGGTGCCGGTGCTGAAGTCATACTGGCTGACACTGCATGTATCGGTCATAACAGGAAGCTACGGGTTCCTGGGGCTTGGAGCCATACTGGGACTGATAGTGCTGATAATGATGCTCTTTGTCAACAACAGCAACCGGGAACGTATAAGCTCCGTAATTGATGAGCTGACAGTTATCAACTATAGGTCTCTGACCCTTGGCCTCTATTTTCTTACCATCGGCACCTTCCTGGGGGCCATCTGGGCCAATGAGTCGTGGGGACGCTACTGGGGCTGGGATCCGAAGGAGACCTGGTCACTGATCACCATAATAATTTACACACTGGTGACACATTCACGCCTGATTCCCGGGATGAAGGATGTGTATCTGTTCAATCTGCTGTCGCTCTTTGCCTTCTCTTCGGTTCTGATGACCTATTTCGGTGTGAACTATTATCTGTCGGGGTTGCATTCCTACGCGGGTGGAGATCCTGTCCCTGTTCCGGTTTTCGTCTATGTGGCTGTTGTTCTGCTGTTGTTGCTGGCAGCCGGGGCGTCGCATAAATACAGGAATATAAAAATGAATAGGGGGGATAAGTAGACTCCTGGTCCCGACCCTTCGGGGGGGGCACTACACAATGTGAAGAATAGGAGTTGCTGGTATTGATATAAAAACGTAAAGACGCCCAAAATGGGCGTCTTTACGTTACAATTCGATATCCGCGGATAATTATTTCATGATGTTTTCGCGGGTTTTCTTCACCGGCACCGGGTACATAATACCCTTTGTGGAAGCCGAGAACTCATGATGTGTGGGATACTCGTCACCGTCATAGTACACGGTGTAATCAACTATCATTGTATGGGCACAACCGTCATATGTGCCGCTCCCCTCTACCCAGCCAGCATAGCCGTCACCAAACACGAAATCCTGCTTGGGCACAGTGATCTTTTCCAGGAAGTCGCCCGAGAATGTGTAATATATTACTTCTCCCGGAGCGGGCCAGTCCCAGAAGTTATCATTCACAATGGTATTGGCCATGGTCGCGTGCTTGGTGAAGGTCACAGGGTAGATGTCATAGCCCGCTTCGTCACATGAGTACGCCCCGATGAAATTGTTGATGTCAAACTGGCAGAATGATGCCACATTCACCTCTA
>JBHEOU010000113.1:4246-5880 GCA_046260645.1 Bacteroidales bacterium
GTGTAAGCGTTCTGATGTTCCTCGATATAGGTCTCGCCGCATGCGGTGATGAAAATCATCATTGCAGTCAGGAGGCCTGCCCTGGCAGTCGTTTTCTTTTTCATAAGGGTATATTTTTCAATTTTCTGCATGTCGTTGGTGCAAGTTAATCTTTTTGCCGGTAAGGGTAAAAACAAATAATCAAAAGAGGGTGCTTCATTAAAACGAAGCACCCTCCTAAATAATTGTAAGGTTATCCCGAATTTATCTTTCAATCGGGATTAAACGGGTCACGGGGCCTTTCTCACCGCCCTTCTTACCGGTCAGTGCGAGAGTGGAGACAAGGTAGGGATTAGGCAGGTAGGCAGCATATGTCTTTGCCAGGCCTGTATCATCTCCGGCATAATAGATATCATACTGAAGAGATACTGTCGGATCATCGGGGCAGAAATCGTACAAGCCGGTTCCCTCGATCTCATAATCATAGGGATCACCATCCCATTCGGTGGTATAGATATACTGCCTGGGGATGGTAATTGTACCGTCATTATTGACAGTAACAGCAATAGTTCCTCCTTCGATGACTGTTTCACCCCACCAATCTTCAATGAAAAGCTCACTTATTCCGGACATGTTCAGTATCGTTGCGCTTGAAGATGTGGCCGTAATGACAGCTCCGTCGTAGTATGCATCGCTGCCGGTCCATGTGCCGACCAGGCTCCCTGCTCCGCTGGGCAGCGGGCAGAACGGTTTGACAGTAACCTCGATATCCTTTTCAGGCGAGGTGACACCGCCGGCGGTTGTCTCGGAGACCTTGATGATGGCCGTGCCGCTTGCCGGCAGGTTGTCAAACAGAATTGTAGCAGTTTTGGTGTCACTGCTGACCGACTGAACGGTAGCGTCACTGGAGCTCCAGTTCCATGTTGAACCTGACCGGTCGTACTTCACCTTAAAGTCATAGACGAAGGTCTGCAGTACAATTGATGGCCCTTCGGTCTTGAGAATCAGGGGTACAACATCCTGTGCCGAGTATGCGTTCTGGTTCTCCTCGATGTATGTCTCACCGCAAGCGGGGAAGAGCATCACTGCAACCAGAAGGAAAGCCAGTCGTGCTATAATATTCTTTTTCATAATCTTTCGTTTTTTGTTACCGTTAATCTTCAAATGCTAAAACCATCCACCGTTGGAATAATCTTCACCTGCAACGCCCTTACCGGGGCCGAAGGTATAGTTCTCCATCTGGTTAACCTCAAGCTGCTGACCGGGTATCGGGAAATGAAGCGGTGTACCTGCCTGCAGTTTGTTGGCTTTGCGCATGGTGAAGAATTCAACGCCTGGTGTTGAGGTGTGCAGCTCAATATTCCTTTCATGGAATATTGCAGCTTCTATTTCTGCAGCTGATGCAGCTACAGGTGCAAGGCCGCCACGGGTGACCCTGGTACCGGCGTTGATGATAGCGGCAGCACCGGTCAGGTTAGGCTGGTGAAACAGTGCCTCTGCCTTTAGCAAATCGTTCTCTGCCTTCCGGAAGTTGGGCTGGGGCGTTGTCCATGTTGACAGATAGTCATCATATCTTGAGAACCTGTAGCTTGAGAAATGATAGTAACCGCGCTCGACCCTGAAGGGGCATGACTCCTTGAATTGAAAGTCGGTGA